>CAKSXP010000135.1 GCA_934515035.1 uncultured Oscillospiraceae bacterium | reverse complement strand
GCGGACGACAGCGTAGAGATCAAGGGCCTTGTCAAGATGCTCGACCCGAAGTATAACCCCGAGCACTGGGAGGACGCGCGCTTCCTCGGCCGCGGCACCTGCACCACCAGCCAGATCTTTTATACCAGTCCGAGCCGCTGCGCCGTTGCGGATTCCTGCTCCATTTCGGTCGATCGCCGCATGACAGCCGGAGAGACCTATAAATCCTGCCTTCGTGAGATCGAGGAGCTGCCCGCCGTCAAAAAATACGGCGGGGACGTCAAGGTCAGTATGTATATGTATGACCGTCCGAGCTGGACGGGCGAGGTCTATGAGACGGAGTGCTATTTCCCGACGTGGATAAACAAGGAGTCTGCGGCGCATGTACGGGCGCTCGTCGATGCGCACCACGCGCTCTACGGCGACAAACGCATCGGCTATGCGGACGCGGACAGCTATCGCGACGCGATGCACCTGCGCGAAGGCCGCCCCCTGACCGACAAGTGGACCTTCTCCACCAACGGCGTCTCCATCCAGGGCCGCTACGGTATCCCCTGCGTCGGCTTCGGCCCGGGCGCAGAGAGTTGGGCGCATGCGCCGAACGAGATCACCTGGAAGCAGGATCTTGTCACCTGCGCCGCGGTGTATGCCGCCGTTCCCGGCCTTTACAGAACGGAGGACAGGACCTCGGATGTGACGCAGTTCCGCGCAGACCTGACCGATAACGATATCAAATAGATAAAGGAGAGATCCAGATGGATGCAAAACTCAAAAAACTCGTAAACCGGCTCCGCAAGCTTGACTGCAAGAATATGTACGGAGAGGATTTTTTCCTGACATGGGATAAGACGGACGACGAGATAGACGCCGTTTTTGCGGTCGCGGACGCCCTGCGCAATCTGCGCGAGCGCAACATCTCCACCAGAATTTTCGATTCCGGTCTCGGCATTTCAAACTTCCGCGATAATTCCACCAGGACCCGCTTCTCCTTTGCCTCCGCCTGCAACCTGCTTGGCCTGGAGGTACAGGATCTTGACGAGGGCAAGAGCCAGATAGCCCACGGCGAGACCGTCCGCGAGACCGCGAACATGATCTCCTTTATGGCGGACGTGATCGGCATTCGCGACGATATGTATATCGGAAAGGGCCATACCTATCAGAAGGCCGTCTCCGACGCGGTCAAAGAGGGCTATGAGGACGGCGTTCTTGAACAGCGCCCGACGCTCGTGAACCTCCAGTGCGACATCGACCACCCGACACAGACGATGGCGGATATGCTGCATGTGATCCACGAGTTCGGCGGCGTGGAGAACCTCAAGGGCAAAAAGGTCGCAATGACCTGGGCTTACAGCCCCAGCTACGGCAAGCCGCTCTCCGTCCCGCAGGGCGTCATCGGCCTGTTCACGCGCTTCGGCATGGATGTGGTCCTGGCTCATCCCGAGGGCTATGAGATCATGCCGGAGGTCGAGGAAATAGCAAAGGCAAACGCGGAAAAGTCCGGCGGCAGCTTCACAAAGACCGGCTCGATGGAAGAGGCATTCAGGGATGCGGACATCGTGTATCCCAAGAGCTGGGCTCCCTTTGCCGCGATGGAAAAACGCACCGAGCTTTATGGCAGCGGCGATTTTGACGGCATCAAAGAGCTTGAGAAGGAGCTGCTGGCACAGAATGCCGAGCATAAGGACTGGGAGTGCACCGAGGAAAAAATGGCGCTCACCCGCGACGGAAAGGCGCTTTATCTGCACTGCCTGCCCGCGGACATAACCGGCGTATCCTGCGAGGCGGGAGAGGTCGCGGCCTCCGTCTTTGACCGCTACCGCGTGCCGCTGTATAAGCAGGCGAGCTTCAAGCCCTATGTCATTGCGGCGATGATCTTCCTGTCCAAGGTGGAGGATCCTGCGAGGATGCTCGAAAAGCTGGACGAGTGGGGTGTTGAGAGGCAGACGCTGCACGGCTGAGAGGAAAAACGATGAGGATTGTGATCGCTCTCGGCGGAAACGCTCTCGGCGCCAACCTTCAGGAGCAGATGACGGCGGTCAAACAGACCGCCAAAGCCATTGCGGATCTGATAGAGGAAGGCCATGACATTGTTATAACTCACGGAAACGGACCGCAGGTCGGAATGCTCCAGAAGGCCATGGCCGAGCTGACCCGTTCCGATCCCGAAAAATATATCCCCTGCCCGCTGTCCGTCTGTGTTGCGATGAGCCAGGGATATATCGGCTACGATCTCCAGAACTCCCTGCGGGAGGAACTGCTCGACCGCGGCATATCAAAAGGCGTCTCTACCGTTCTTACGCAGGTGGAGGTGGACAGGGACGACCCGGCTTTTCAGACTCCGACCAAGCCCATCGGCGCTTTTATGACCGCGGAAGAGGCGGAGAAGATGAAAAGAGAGCGCGGATATTCCGTGATCGAGGATTCCGGCCGCGGCTACCGGCGCGTGGTCGCGTCCCCTATGCCGCGCGCCATTGTGGAGATCGAATCCATCCGCGACATGCTGGAGGCGGGGCTCGTGGTCATTGCCTGCGGCGGAGGCGGCATCCCCGTTTTCCGCACGGAGGGGCATCATCTCAAGGGCGCGGCCGCCGTTATCGACAAGGACTTTGCCTCGGCTCTGCTGGCCGACATGCTGGACGCCGACAGGCTGATCATTCTGACGGCGGTGGAAAAGGTCTGCATTGACTTCGGAAAGGCGACGCAGCGCGAGCTGGACTGCATGACCGTATCCGAGGCGGAAGAATACATAGCCGAAGAGCAGTTTGCCAGGGGGTCGATGCTGCCGAAGGTCGAGGCCGCGATGCGCTTTGTGCGCGGCGGAGCAGGCCGCGAGGCTCTGATAACCCTGCTGCAAAAAGCGGGCGACGGCGTCAAGGGTAAAACCGGAACGTGCGTAATAGGATAATAAAAAGATAAAAAGCTCCTGACGAGATATGCGAAGTCCCGCCAGGAGCTTTTTGACCAGGCCGGCCATAACACAATTTTTATAAAAGTGCCAATTCAATTGTATTGAAAACGCTTCTCCGGTGATACCAATTTAGAATTGACCGGAATTGGGATATTGTTATAATAGAAACAGGATATATCACGATATATATAGAGTATAAATTTTAATTATTGGAGGTACATATATGCCGGAGATCAAAGAGATATACGCTGACGTAGTCGTGATCGGCGGAAGCGCCGCCGGTCTCCCCGCCGCTGTCAGGGCCAGGGAGGCAGGCGCGGAAAAGGTCGTCGTTCTCGACAAGACAAAGCAGCTCGGAGGCTGCGCCCGTCTCGCCGCGGGAATGTTTGCAACGGATACGGACACTCAGCGCAGTATGGGCATCCGCGTCAGCGCGGACGACTGCTTCCGCGAGCATATGGCGGTCCAGAACTGGCGCTGCGACGCAAGACTGGTCCGCAAATGGATGAAGGGCGGCGGACCGATGATCCGCTGGCTTGAGGATCACGGCATACACTTCAACATGGTCAACGATTTCTGGGCCTATGGCAAGGGCCGCACCGTTTACCACAAGGTTATGGACGAGGTCGGCGCTTCGACCGGAAACGTAACGGTTTCCCAGCTGTCAAAACGCTGTGATGAGATGGGGATAGACGTGTACCGCAAGACCCGTGCCAATCACCTGCTGCTGGACGAAAACGGCGCAATATGCGGCGTTATGGCCTATAATGTCGATAACGAGGAAGAGGTTTATAAATTTGTGACCAAGTGCGTCGTTCTCGGCACAGGTTCCGTCGGCGCGAACAAGGAGCTCATCGCCCGCTTCATGCCCGGCGAGGACCACTCCCACACCAAGGTCATGTCCGCGCTGCCGCACAGCACGGGCGACGGCCTGATAATGGCGGAGGAGATCGGCGCGGCTTCGACGCCCGCGGGCTGCCTGCGCATGGGACCGCACAACCATCCGAACAACATCCGCGCCGGGCTGCTGATCCGCCGTCCCGAGCCGATGACTGTCAACAAGCTCGGCGAGCGCTTCACGGATGAGAGTCTTTATTCCCGCAATGTGTTCAGCTGGTTCGCCGGAGAGAGCCTTGACGTGCAGCCGGACAAGGTCTGCTATGTTATCTACTCGAAAAAGACGCTCGACACGATGGTCACCGCGGCTAAAAACTGCTACGGCCTTGAGGAGGATCAGGGCCGCATCAGGGGCGGCGCCGACATGCTTCAGGACTTTGGCGGCGAAAAGGGCGTAGAGCTTGAAAAGGTCGGCCTGACAGCCTGGTGGGGCCGTGTCATGAATGACGTCGAGTCCGAGGTCAAAAAAGGCCGCTGCAAAAAATCGGATACGATCCGCGGCCTTGCGGAGTTCATCGGCTGCGATCCGGACACGCTCGAGGATACCGTCAAGCGCTATAACTTCTTCTGCGAGCGCGGCTTTGACGATGATTTCCTCAAGGATAAGGAGTATCTCTATCCGCTGTACGAGTCCGAGGGTCCCTTCTACTGCTTCGAGGCGCATCAGGGCATAGATACGATCATCGGCGGCATTAAGGTCGACCACGATCTGCGCGTTCTGGACAAAACCAGCCATCCGATCCCCGGCCTGTTCGCGGCCGGCGTCTGCGTCGGCGGCTGGCTCAACACCGGCTATACGTTTTCCGGAGCGTGCCTCGGCTTCTCCGTGTGGAGCGGCTTCGAGGTCGGCAAAAACGCCGGAGAATATGCCGTCAGCGTAAAATAAGCGCCATACTTATACGAAAAAACGCGGGAGCGCACGCTCCCGCGTTTTCTGTCTATCAAAAAAGGGCCTCGCAGAGTTTGCGCCCGCAGGCGCAAAAGAATGTCGGAAAAAATACTTATCAGCCCGCGTTTTTTCAGTTCAGGAGCTCACGCCGGCTGTCCCGGTCTCTTATACCGAACACGGATACGCTTTTGTCCCCGGAGTGATTGCCGCGCAGGGTGGACTCTGCCATTGACAGACCGCGCGTTATGCTGTCGAAGCCGAAGCGTTCGCGTATCGCGTCCGTTGCCGCGTCCAGCCGCCTCCGGGTATCGCGCTTTGCGTCGTCCGTGAAAAGACACATCTGCTCGGGCTCGCTTTCGGGGCACAGTCCGGTGATGCGCACGCCGACGCCGCGCGCGGGCGCGCCGTCCCAAAGCTCAAAGCAGAGCTTTTTTGCCGCGGCAAAGATCTCGCCAGTGACGTCCGTTGCGCGCTCAAGCGTCATCTGGCGGCTGCTCCAGCGAAGGGTCCCGGCGTTTCTTATCGAGACTTCCACAACGCGCCCGCGGAAGGCGCCCCGGCGCAGCCGCATACCGACGCGTTCGCAAAGAGCCATCAGCTCCGTTTTGAGGTCCCATGCGCTCTCCAGATCGCGCGGCGCGGTCGTGCTGTTGCCGATGGACTTGACGGGCTCTTCCGCATCGACGCGGCGCACGGGAGAGGCGTCCAGCCCGTTTGCGTAGCTGTACAGCGTATATCCGTTTTTGCCGAGCCAGGAGTGCAGCAGTTC
>CAKSXP010000134.1 GCA_934515035.1 uncultured Oscillospiraceae bacterium | reverse complement strand
ACGGAATGGAGCGCACTTCTTCTGACGTGGCCACCCTTTGGCGTCCCTTTTGCATACTTTTCCGGACGAGCGGAAAAGTATGTCCCTCTGAAAGAGACCCAAGCTTGGTAAAGCTAAAAGGAAAAAGTAAGAAAAGCAGCAATTACCACCTCTCTGCTCTCATAATTCACAAATTATCTATCATTTTTCCGCATTATATGGTATACTGACAAATCACAGCTTTACAGGTAGAGTTATGACAGAAAACAACGGACAAACTTCCAAACGCAGACAAACGCTGCGTTCACTGGCTGCGGCAGGCATCGTGCTGATACTGGCGCTGGCCGTCGCGGCGTTTCTCTTCCGCGACAGGCTGTTTTCGCCCGGCCCCGCGGACCGGTATGCGGATATCGAGCCTTTCACCTATGAGACCGGCTCCGACCAGCGCTTTGCGCTCTGCGGCGACGGGCTCGCCGTCGCCTCCACAACGGGGCTCCAGCTCACGGATCAGGCGGGCAATACGGTCGCAAAAAGCATCTTTTCCATGGAAGCGCCCGCGGTGGACGCCTCCGAAAAGCTGGCCATATTCTTCGACGCCGGCGGAACGGCTCTCTATGCCGCCGACAGGACCGGCGCCGTGACCCAAATCGACCCCGAGGGCACGATCATCTCCGCCGACATGGCGGAAAACGGCTATTTCGCCGTCTGCACCCAGGAGGCGGGCTATAAGGGCCTTGCAACGATATACAACAGCGCGCTCTCGCCCGTTTACCGCTGGTATTCCGGCTCCGGCTGGCTGATGAAATGTGCCGTCTCGCCGGACGGCGGGGCCATGGCCGCGATCTGCGCGGAGAGCAGCGGAACGGTGCTCCACATTTTCCGGCTCGATTCCGAAACGGAAAAGGCCTCGCTCACGCTCGCGGACAAGCTGTATTTCGACGTCATCTGGCTGAGCGGTTCGCGCCTGTGCCTTGTCAGCGAGGACGACATCGTCTTTGTCGATTCATCCGCCGGGGACCAGCGCAGCTTCGGCTTCGAGGGGGCATATCTCGTTGACTATGCCGTATCCGGCGGGCACATGTCCCTGTTCCTGAGCGAATATCTGACCGGGGGCACTGGCACGCTGACAAGCTTCGACACGACCGGCGAGATCCTCGCCTCCGTCACGACGGACCGTTCGCTCGTTTCGCTCTCCCGCAGCGGGGAAAAAACGCTGGCGCTTTATACGGACGGCTGCGTACTTTACGGCGCGGACCTTTCCGAAAAGGGGGCGGAGGAGGATATCCTCGGCGTCAAGGGCGCGCTGCTGCGCTCGGACGGCAAGGCGCTGATGCTCTCGGCGTATTACGGCGAGCTGAAGACCATATCATAAGAACAGAGCTGCCCGAACAAGGCATACACACATAAACGCCATAGGGGGAAACACTGGTGAAACTTATCATTGATCTGATTTTTGTCGCGATACTCATAATCTGCGGCTGGGCCGGATATAAAAAAGGCATCATAATGGGAATAGGCGGACTGGCCGTCATAATAGTATCTCTGTACGGAGGACATCTTTTGTCCACCACCTTCTCATACGAGGTCATCCCGGCGCTGAAGCCCTTTGCCAGCGGCTATCTCGAGGCAAGGGTCGAGACCGGGCTCTACGATCTGCTCGGCTATGAACCGGACGAGAACGGAAACTACGACGTTGAGCTTTCCGTCAACGACCTGTTCGAACAGAACCCGGAGCTGCGCGTCCCCGCCGCGAAAGCGGCATACAAGTCGCTCGGCGTTTACGACTCGACGGCGGAGCGCATGGCGCAGGAGGCGGTCGAGTATTCCGAAGAAAACAACGTCGCGCTCTCGACCGGCGTCGTACAGATATTCTGCGAGAGGTTTACATACTATCTCGGCGTCATACTCGGCTTCGTGCTGATCGCCATACTGCTGACGGTGGCCGGAAATCTGCTGAACCTGAGCTTCAAATTCCCCTGTCTGGACATCATAAACGAGATAGGCGGAACGGTGATCGGCGTGCTGACGGGCGTGTGCTTCTGCGCGCTTCTGGCATGGGCCTTCCGCTTTACGGGAAAGCTATTCAGCGAGGACACGCTCGAATCGACAAAGCTGGCCTCGTGGTTCCTTGAAAAGGACTATGTCTACAAATGGCTGCAATTCTGATCCGATAAAAACATAAACGGGGGGAAAACATGAACGTACCAAACATGCTGTCTGTGATCCGGCTGTGTCTTGTGCCGGTGTTTGTCCTCGTGTTTTTCTCCGGGATACCGATGGCGGAGGTATGGGCCGCCGTCGTTTACGCCGCCGCAACGGTGACGGATTTTCTCGACGGCTTTATCGCGCGGCGATACGGCCTTATAACCAACCTCGGCAAGGTGCTCGACCCTCTGGGTGACAAGATGTTCCTGTTCGCGGTGCTCTCCTGCATCACGATAAAGGGAATAATCCCGTTGTGGGTACTGCTCATCTTCGTCTGCAAGGAGCTGTGCATGGGTCTCGGCGGACTGCTCATCCACCGCCGCGCAAAGGTCGAGATACCGCCTTCAAACATCTTTGGAAAGACCGCGACCGTCCTGTTTTTCATAATCTGCGTCGCACTGATCGTCTTTCCCGACATTCCCCACACCGCCGCGATAGCGATGATCTGTGTCTGTCTTGCGGCGTCGCTGCTGGCTTTTGCGACCTATATCAAGCGCTATATCAGCATCATGAAAGCAAAAACAACAGGAGATTGAATCTATGCAAACAACACTTTGCGCCCGCTGCCACAAAAACGTGGCAGTCATATTCATAACGAAAATAGAAAACGGGGTCTCCAAAAACGAGGGGCTCTGCCTCAAGTGCGCCAAGGAGCTGCACATAAAGCCCGTTGATGATATTATCGCCAAATTCGGCCTGTCCGACGACGATCTCGACGGCATTTCCGGAGAGATGACGGACGCTCTCGGCTCCGCCGAGGGACTGATGGACATCGAAAACACCGCAGAGGACAGCGACGAGGACGGCAAGACCGCGACCTTCCCCTTCCTCAACCGCCTTTTCGGCGCGGGAGGCGCCAACCCTCCGGCGCAGAACCCGCCCGCTTCCGCGCAGCAGCCCGCCTCCGGCGGGGACTCCGCATCCCAGCGTCCGAGCAAGGAGGCGCGCGAAGCCGCGCGCAAGCGCAAGTTCCTTGACAACTACTGCATCAACCTCAACAACCGCGCGAAGGAAGGCAAGCTCGACCGCATGGTCGGACGCGAGGAGGAGCTCGAGCGCGTCATACAGATACTCAACCGCCGCCAGAAGAACAACCCCTGCCTGATCGGCGAGCCCGGCGTCGGCAAGACCGCTATCGCCGAGGGGCTTGCCCAGCGCATCGTGGACGGCAGCGTGCCCTACAAGCTGCGCGACAAGGAGGTCGATCTTCTCGACCTGACGGCGCTCGTCGCCGGAACGCAGTTCCGCGGCCAGTTCGAGAGCCGCATGAAGGGACTTATCGAGGAGATACGCAAACAGGGCAACATCATCCTTGTCATCGACGAGGTGCACAACATCGTCGGCGCGGGCGACGCCGAGGGCAGCATGAACGCCGCCAACATCCTCAAGCCCGCCCTTTCCCGCGGGGAGATCCAGGTCATCGGCGCGACCACCTTCACGGAATACCGCAAGAGCATCGAAAAGGACGCCGCGCTCGAGCGCCGGTTCCAGCCCGTCACCGTGGCGGAGCCGTCCATCGACGACAGCGTTGCCATCCTCAAGGGCATCGCGCACTATTACGAGGACTATCACGGCGTTGAGATATCCGACGAGATGTGCCGTCAGGCCGTGATCCTCAGCGAGCGGTATATAACCGACCGGTATCTCCCGGATAAGGCCATCGACCTCATAGACGAGGCCTGTTCGGACGTCAACCTCAAGAACGGGGACTTTGCCCGCCTCGACGAGATCGAAAAGGATCTCGCCGACCTCGACAAGGAGCGCGAGCTTCTCATGGCGGACACGGAAAACGAGCATTACGAGCGTCTGGCCGAGATCCGCAGCCAGAGCCTCCAGCTGGCGGACGAGAAAAACCTTATCGCCGCGCACGGACGGCCAAAGCTCACAACGGAAAACCTTGCGAGAGTCATCGAGCTTTGGACGAAGATCCCGGCAAGCTCCATCCGCGAGGACGAGTTTGAGCGGCTGAGCCACCTTGCAGACCGGCTCAAAACACACATAATCGGTCAGGACGAGGCCGTGGACACCGTCTGCGCCGCGATAAAGCGCAGCCGCGTCGGACTTCAGGCCAAGCGCAAACCCGTGAGCTTCATCTTCGTCGGCAGTACCGGCGTCGGCAAGACGGAGCTGGTAAAGCAGCTGGCCGCCGACCTTTTCAACGCGCCGGAGTCGCTCATAAGGCTGGATATGTCCGAGTTTATGGAAAAGCACTCCGTCTCGCGCATCATCGGCTCCCCTCCGGGATACGTCGGCTATGACGATGCCGGCCAGCTGACGGAGAAGATAAGGCGCAAGCCCTATTCCGTCGTGCTCTTCGACGAGATCGAAAAGGCGCACCCCGACGTGCTGAACGTGCTGCTGCAAATTCTGGACGACGGCCGCATCACGGACGCGCAGGGCCGCACCGTGAACTTCGAAAACACGGTCATCATCATGACGACGAACGCGGGCAGCGACAGAAAGACCGGCTCCGTCGGCTTCAACCAGAGCGTGAACGAGCAGGGCAGGGAAAAGGCGCTCAAGGCGCTGAACGATTTCCTGCGGCCCGAGTTCATCAACCGCGTCGATGAGATCATATATTTCAACCGTCTGACCGAGGATAACTTCAAGGGCATCGCCCGCATCATGCTTGGCGAGCTTGTGACGCTGCTGGCGGAGAAGAACATCACCCTTACCTTCGACGACGGCGTTGTCGATCTTCTGACCGAAAAGAGCTTCAGCGTGACATACGGCGCGCGCAATCTGCGCCGCACGATACAGAAGGAGATCGAGGACCCCATCGCCTCCGAGATCGTGGACAAATGCCACGGCAAGGTCAGCAATATCGCGCTTTCCGCAAGCGACGGAAAGATACAGATATACGCGATGTAACAATAATTCTGTAATTCTGTTCTGTTCAAAGCAGGGCGCTGCACAGCGCCCTGCTTTTTATTTTTTCCTTTTAACTTTTTCCTCTATTTTATCTTTTTAGCTTTACCAAGCTGGGTTTGCTCCGCAGAGGCGCTTTTCTTGCACGAGCAAGAAAAGCGCCCAAAAGAACACACCAGAGAGGGGCCGCGTCAGAAGAAGCGCGCTCCATTCCGTTTCCGCAGGAATTGCGAAAACTGCATATCCGCTTGCTCCTTCTTCCTAAATCAAATCGAAACAGAAGTTTCGATTTGAGAAGGACGAGCAGCGAAGTGAGCGAGCGGTTGGCGTTAGCCAACTGCGAGACGATACGGAGCTTGTGAGGACGCAGCCGCCCCTCTCTGGACTCTCCCTCCTAACGGG
>CAKSXP010000133.1 GCA_934515035.1 uncultured Oscillospiraceae bacterium | reverse complement strand
TGCTCACGCTGGGGCTCAGGGAAGAGAACATCGACGTTTCCGGCGAGTGCACGGTGTGCCGAAGCGATAAATACTGGTCTCACAGGGCGACGCACGGTGAACGCGGAAGCCAGTGCGCGGTCATCATCCTGCCGGAGGTGGGAGCATGAAAAAGAGAATACCGGCGCTACTGACGGCAGCAGTGATGTGCCTGAGCCTGTTCACCGGCTGCGATATGCTGAAGATAACTCCGGACGAGCCGGAGAATGCGGACGAGATAGAGGGCGTTTCCGGGACCCAGCTCATACAGAGCTACGCCGCGGATGAGCTGTTTTCCCTCAACTGCGATACGGGCGATTCGATGAACCCGTTTTTTGCAAAAAGCTCGGCGAACCTGATGTTCATGCCGCTGATTTACGACTGCCTGTTCGACGTTGACGAGTATTACGAATTTACGCCGAACCTCATAACGGATTACAGCTCCGCGGACGGCACATGCTGGTATTTCACCGTCGATACGAGCCGGAAGTTCCACAACGGAAACAGCCTTACGGCTTATGACGCGGTATATTCCATACAGCGGGCCAAAAACAGCACGCTCTATTCCGCGCGCCTGTCCGACGTCATCGGAATGACCGCGATGGATGACGAGACCTTTGTCGTCAACATCCTCGGCGCGAATTACCAGTTCCCCGCGCTGCTAAATATCCCGGTCATCCCGAACGAGAGCATAGATGAGCCGAGTCCCGCGGGCACGGGCCCGTATAAGCTCGACAGCAGCGGAAAAAAGCTTGTCAGGTTCGCGCAGCATCCGCTTTCCGGCCAGATGCCGATAGACGAGGTATACCTGAAGGAATATACCAGAGCTGCGGACATTATCTCCGCGTTCGAGGATTCACTGATCGATATCGTGACCAACGACCCGAACGGCATAAGCTCTCTGGGCTACGGCAGCGCGAACGAAACGCGCTATTATATGACGACGAACATGCATTACATCGGCTACAACATGGAAAGCATGTTCTTCCAGACCCCGGGATACCGGCACTGCATGACCTATGTGATAGACAGAAGCTCGATCGTGACGAACATGATGGACGGATGCGGGACCGAGGCCACGCTGCCTTTGAGCCCGATATCGCCGCTTTATAACGCAAATTACGCCTCCAGCTTTTCCTTCGATATGGAAAAATGCGAATATGCGTTTGAATTGGCGGGCGTTTCGGACTATGACGACGATGAAAAGCGCGAATACATGGTAACGGGCATACCGATGGAGATTGATCTGGTGTTCATCGTTTGCAGCGACAGCACGGCAAAGGTGGCCGCGGCGCGCAGCATCGCCGAAAAGCTGGAATCGATCGGCATCACCGTAACGCTGCGCGAGCTGAGCTGGGACGATTACAGCAAGGCTCTCAGCGACGGAGCATACGACATGTATTACGGCGA
This sequence comes from uncultured Oscillospiraceae bacterium, assembly GCA_934515035.1. Lineage (GTDB taxonomy): Bacteria > Bacillota > Clostridia > Oscillospirales > Oscillospiraceae > CAKSXP01. Next base: position 4,064 of record CAKSXP010000133.1, on the reverse strand, counting down.
GGTCCGGCTGTCTGCCGATTTCGACCTGTCCTGCCTGCTGACGAGCGGCGGCTCCGTCAACTACGGCAAGGTCCGGGACAGCATGTACGAAAGCTCGATAAGCGAATATCTCGCGGCGCCGGACTGGGAATCGCGCAAGGTGGCCTGCGATATGATGTGCCAGATGATAGTTGAAAACGCGCCGATAACCGCCGTCTGCTTTGAAAAGCAGCAGGTGCTGACGCACAGAAGCGTCGTCAGCGGGATAAACGCCACGCAGTATAACATCTTTAACCATTTTGAGAATTGGACGATAGATCTGTCATGAAGAAAACGATTTTGGGATTATTTGTGAAGCTGAAGCAGTTCATAACATTTGGGATCGTGGGCTGCGTGAACACGCTGGTGGACTTTGCCGCTTTCGTTCTCGCGGGCGAGGTGTTCGGCCTCGGCGCAGGACTGAGCCAGGCGATAGGCTATTCCTGCGGCGTGATATGCAGCTTTGTTCTCAACCGCCGCGTCACCTTCCGCAGCGGCACGCGCCCGTTCTGGCAGCAGATGCTGCTGTTTGTGCTGGTCAACGCTGTCTCGCTGGTTTGCAGCTCGCTGCTGATCGAGCTTATGAACGGCGCGGGGCTGAACCGGTATCTTGCCAAAATAATCGACGTTGCCATTTTTACTCTGTTTAACTTTTTTGCATATAAACTGGTCGTATTCAGGGATAAAAACAGCTGAGTCCGCATCAAAGAATGAAATGGAGGCCAAACTATGAACGACAGACAATTGCTTAATCTGGCAAAGGAAGCAGCCGCGTTTTCATATTCGCCGTATTCCCACTTTCCCGTTGGAGCGGCGCTGGAGTGTGCGGACGGGACCGTGTATACCGGATGCAATGTGGAAAACGCGGCCCTGGGAAGCACGATATGCGCCGAGCGCTGCGCCGTTTTGAAGGCCATAAGCGAGGGTAAGCGCGAATTCCGCCGTATTGCGATCTACGGAGAGGGAGAGAACTACTGTCTGCCCTGCGGAGCGTGCCGCCAGTTCATCGCGGAGTTCACAACGGAGATAGAGGTGCTTTGCTCCCGCGGAGACGGGAGGTATGTCAGCTATCGCCTCGACCAGCTGATGCCGCACCCGTTTCTGCCGTGAGACCATGCCGCATTTTGACCCAAACTGCCATGTCCCAATTGTGCAAAAATAAAAATAGTGCAAATATTGCAATTATCGATTGACAATCAGAGCAGAATGTTGGATAATTAAAATAACCGCACATCTTGTCGAAATCGGAGACAACGGCTTTCCGCGGTTCGGCAAAGGGCGCTTTTTCTGTGATGCATATGGATCAGCGGAAATGTGTTTACAACTGCAAACGACTGCCGTATGACCAAGACAAAAATTGTGCGGCCCTGCCTTTGATCAGTAATTGCGGTTTGATGTAGGGAGTGGGAATATATGAATTTTGAACAACTGAAGATATTTCTGGCTGTGGTAGATTTCAAGAGCTTTACCAAGGCTGCGGATGCGCTGTATATCAGCCATTCAACGACGAGCAGAAACGTTGCAGCACTTGAGGAGAACATGGGCGTGCGCCTTCTTGTCAGGGATAACCGCAGTGTTCGCCTGACGCCTGCGGGCGAGATACTCTACCGCGAAGGACTGAAGCTTGTCAAAAAGATAGAGGCTATCGAAGGCGCCGTGCGCAACGCGGGCCTTGGACTGGCCGGTAAGATCACGATCGCCAGCATAGATTTTTATTCGGAAGACCTCTTGAACAGCTACAGCGAGTTCTGCCGCAAGTATCCGGACATCGTCGTCGGGCTTTATCACAAGGACGTCGGCGATATATGGGCCCAGGTCAACACCGGCGAGACCGATGTCGGCATCGGCTTCTCATACTCCATGCCGGAGGATATGACCGAGTTTGAGTTCCGCACGCTCACGCGAGAGCGTTTTTGCCTTGTCGCGCCAAGAGAGCATCCGCTTGCCGCCCGCTCGAGCATAAAAATGAGCGAGGTCTCCGACAACAACTATATCTCTCTGTCGGTCGCAAACTATGACTTCATAAAAAAGCTGGACGAGCAGTCCCGCTTTGCCCAGACGGAGAACGATGTTTCCGTCGTGCCGAGCGTTGAGTCCCTGTTTCTGAAGGTGCGCAGCGGCAACGGCATATCCATGGTGCCGTATCCCATCGCGCAGAAGTACGGCGCGGGCTGCGCCATCATCGACGTCGAGGACATGGAATCCACCTTCGACGTGATAGTCATCTGGCGCAAGGATAACCTCAATCCGTCCCTGCCCCTGTTCGTGGACACTCTGCTCCAGGGCTTCGGCGTGGAATAATATTGTTTTAGTATCAAACGCTCCTGTCTGCCGTCGTGCAGATGGGAGCGCTTGGTATATACGACCAGCTATGTAAATACTAGAGCCACATGCAATATAGATGGATTTGCCAGTTCATTGACAGGGTATAATACAGCATATTTTTCATAAGGGGGAGGAGCCGGAATGAAGAAGAAATACATAATCGTGTTGATAATTGCCATTTGCGCAGTGTTGACGATCGGAATTGCAGCATTGGCAGGTTATGACTCTGATGCAATGCGGGCCGGCGCGGCATATCGTGAAGCATCTGAGGACAGTTCCGGCAAAGTCGCGGCGGTGTATCACGGCGAGGAAATACTGATGTCAGTTGTGCAGTATGAGAAGGATATGCTTTTTATGAGGGACGCATCCGGACAGGCTTCGCGTCAATCCGAACGCGACATTGTTGACAGAATAGTTGAGAGTATGATAATGCTTGACGAGGCGGAAAAGCGCGGCCTTCTTGCAACAAATGAGGAGATAGCCGAGATGGTCGAAAACACCAAGCTTGCATATGAGACGCCGGACGGGAAAAAGCAGATGGACGAATACTTCGAGGCGGCAGGACTGACAGCAGATGAATACTTCGCGCAGATCGAGCAGCAGGCTCCCAATGTTATAGCCCGGCAGAAGCTGCGTGACCAGATCGCGGAAGAATACTGCAAGGAGCACGGCATGGAGTATACGAAGGTAAATACTCCGCAGGAAGTTCTTGATGCAGTGGATAACTACATTGCGTCTCTTCTCGAAGAGGGAAAAAAGGACATAGTTTATTACATTGATTAATGCGGCAACAAAAAAAGACCTGTCTGTCAGACAGGTCTTTTTTATTATACTTGCTTGTTGGATTACTCCTTGACCATGCAGCCGACGGTCTCGGGAATGATGAGCTTTGCGCCGGTCTTGGCAACGACATCCTCAACGGAGACGCCGGGAGCGGTCTCGAGAAGGACGGGGCCTTCCTCGGTGATCTCGATGAGAGCCAGCTCAGAGACGATGTAGTTGATGCAGTGATAGCCGGTCAGAGGCATCGCGGTCTTCTGAACGATCTTGGGGTTGCCTGCCTTGTCGGTGTGGGTGGTCATAACGATGGTGACCTTGGAGCCGGTGACGAGGTCCATAGCTCCGCCCATGCCGGCGGCGGTCTTGCCGGGGATCATCCAGTTGGCGAGGTTGCCCTCTGCGTCAACTTCGTAAGCGCCGAGGACGGTAGCGTCGACATGGCCGCCGCGGATGTAGCCGATGCTGCGGAAGCTGTCGAAGCAGGAGCCGCCAACGCGCATCATGGAGGCCTTGCCGCCGGCGTCAACGACGTTGGGATCGGCGACCTCGCCCTCCTTGGGGGCGCCGGTCAGGCCGACAACACCGTTCTCGGAATCGACCCAGACGTCAACGCCTTCGGGCAGGTAGTTCAGGCACATGGTGGGCATACCGATGCCGAGGTTAACGACGTCGCCGTCGTTGAACAGGCGAGCGGTTCTGTATGCAATAAGATTTTTTCCGGTCAGTTCCATATCTGAAATACCTCCTTACGCTTCGGTGAGGGCGCGGCCCTGCACAACGGCATCGACCACAAAGCCCGGGGTCATGATCTCGTCGGGATCGATCTCGCCGACTTCAACGATCTGCTCAGCCTCGACGATGACGTGATCGGCGGCGGTGGCGAAAACTTCGTTGAAGTTGCGGGAGGTGCGGCGATAGACAACGTTGCCCATCTTGTCGGC
>CAKSXP010000132.1 GCA_934515035.1 uncultured Oscillospiraceae bacterium | reverse complement strand
GGATATGTTCGGAAGCTGGCCTATGAAGAGGCGGAGCGCTCCGGCGCGGCGGTTTATGAGATACGCTCAACGGAGCGAACGGAGGGAACTCCGGGATTCTGGTGGTGCGGACGCTACGGAATGCACAAGTGGCCTATGCCCATCGAGCCGATATCCGTCGATCTGTCCCGCTATGACCATGTGACTATATGCTCGCCCATCTGGGTTTTCGCACTGGCCGCGCCTGTGCGCAGCTTCTGTATGCAGGCGGCGGGAAAGATAAGGTCGGCAGACTATATTCTTGTTCATCACCAGAACTCCGTCTATCAAAACGCCGCTGACGAGATGGACGCGCTGCTGGGCATACGTCACAGCGCGCTTAGCAGCGTGCGGTGCAGAGAAGGACGATACCGGACCGTTTTCAAAGCACAACAGACCTCAGAACAACATTGAATCCATACATATTCAGCCATAGGAGGCATTGTCATGTGTTCCCTGCAAGCCATTCAAAAAACATTCCGGGTCTTTCAGCCCTTGAGCAAAGCAGCAAAAATCCTCTGCATCGCCGGTGCGGCGCTCTGCGGTGCCGGCGCGCTGTGCGCCGTGACAAAGCATAACGGCAGGCAGATGTTCTGTCTCTTCGGCGATCCGCTCAAGCTGTTTGCCAATCGCACGGAGCTGACGCAAAAGCTCCCCGCACCGGCTGAAAGCACGGAGCTCATATAAGAGGAACCGGTCATGATATATCCTTTGGAAGAACATCTTCCCTATTCTGTACTGGCCATCCTTGTGCTGGCGGTCTTCTACGGCATATATTTTGCAAAGATGCTCGCACAAAAGCGCCGGGGCATCCGGACGCGGCAGATCGGGCGCAGAAAAGAGAAAGACATCCACACGGTTGAGCTGCTCATGAGCGCAGCGACGCTGGGCGCGCCCATTGTGCAGCTTCTCTCCATCGCCTTCGGCTGGAACCATATTCCCGCAGGCGCCCGCTTCACCGGCTTCTGCATCGCTATGCTGGGCGACGCTGTCTTTCTGCTGTCCGTTCTGTGCATGAAGGACAGCTGGCGCGCCGGGATCCCCGACCGGGACAAAACGGAGCTTGTCAACTCCGGCATTTACAGGTACAGCCGCAATCCCGCCTTTCTGGGCTTCGACTTTATGTATATCGGCGTACTGCTGATGTACTTCAACTTTCTGACGGCATTTTTCTCCGTCTTTGCGATCGTGATGCTGCATTTGCAGTTCCTTCAGGAGGAGCGGTATCTCGCCGCTGTATTCGGCGGCGCATACGCGGAGTACAAAAAACACGTTTGCCGTTATCTCGGCAGAAAATAAATTTTCCACGGAGGAACAGTTACCGTGACAAAAAGAGTTCGTCAATACATAGGTATCCTGGCTGCGGTCGCCGCCTATTATCTGATACATGAGGGGGCGCATCTGCTGTATGCACTTTCGGCCGGGGTGTTCAAACAGCTTCGGTTCATGGGACTGGGCATACAGGTCGACGTCTTTGCCGAGCGCATGACCGACATACAGATGGGCATTTTCTGCCTTGCTGGCGCTTTGGCCACTCTCTTCGCCGCGTACATGCTGACCGCTTTGGCAGGACAGATCTGCAAGGCGGAAAGCAGGCTTTTCCGCGCAGTCCTGTATTATATCACCATCGCGTTTCTCCTGCTGGACCCGCTTTATCTGAGCATTCTGTGCGGACTTTTCGGCGGCGGAGACATGAACGGCATCGCGCTGCTTTTGCCGGAATGGGCCGCAAGGCTGATTTTCGGCGTATTGCTCATTGCTGACGCGCTGGTATTCTGGAAGCGGATACTGCCTGTTTACCGGCAGTCGTTTGCGAAAAACTCGGGACAGGAGGTCTGAGATGTACGCTATAAAAGAAATAACCGTCGACAGTGACATCACGCTGATCCCCTATTACCCCAACGAGGCCGCCGCTCTCCCGTGGTATCAGGACCCGGACGTGTGTAAGCAGGTTGACAACATCGACGTGCCATATTCGCCGGAACGGCTGAAGGCCATGTACACATACCTGAGCATCAACGGATATTGCTATTACATCCGCTATCGCGGTATACTGGTGGGCGATGTTTCACTGCGGAACAGCGGCGAGCTGGCCATCGTGGTGTGCAGGGACTTTCAGAACCGCCACATCGGGCGGCGGTGCATCCGCGCGATGCTGGAGCTGGCGCGCGAAAAGGGAATGCGCCGGGTCACGGCCAACATCTATTCCTTTAATACACAGAGTCAAAATATGTTCTCCTGGCTGGGCTTCCAAAAGACCGGCGAGGAATGGTATGCCCTCGATCTGTAAAGGCCGCGGGGCGAATAAGGAGGAAACATGAAAGTATTCAAAAGAATCATCATCACGCTGCTGGTCGCGGCAGTACTGCTGGCCGCCGTTTTTGCGCTCGGCCGCTACGGCTGGAAGCTGCTCGGCTTCCGCGCCTGTCAGGGCGCGGGCATCGAATCCGTCGAGGTCGCCGAGGGCTCCGTGGAGATCAGCGGCTTTTATCCCGGTTCATTTCCGGAGGGCTTCTGCGGCTATTATGCCAGGCAGCAGGACGGCACGCTCTATGTCGGCTTCCGCTTCAGCTCCGTGTTCGGCGTCTTTGAAACCGGCAATTTTGACATTGACATCCCCGTCAACGGAAGCGTCAGCGAAGTTATCCTTAAAACAAAAACTTCCGAAAACATCATCTGGTCTGCTGAAAGCGACGACTCCGCTGTTCCCGACGTTCCCAACGTCCCGGCAGATGTGACGCAGGGCATCACGCTCCCCATCCTCGACGAGATCGACGGGATCGCTGCCATAGGGACCGCCGGTTCTTCCATGCTTGCGGTGCAGGCAGCGGCCAAACTGCTGGGCTGGGGCGTAAACACCGGCCTTGGCACGGACGAGATACTCGACTCGGCTTCCGCATGGCTCGCCGCGAAGGGAGATGGCCGTGAGGAAGCCGTGCAGAAGCTGGCGCTGGTGGACGACGCCTGCCAGAGACTGTACAGCGATGAGGCGCGCGAGCTGCTGGACTCCGCCGGCTGCGCGGACACCGAGATCACATGGGGCAGCGGCCCCGTGGAGCCCGTGGAGGCCGTCATGCAGGCGGCCGGCCTGCGCTGATAGCGAGAAAACAAATGTCCGCGCCGCATTCACGCCGCTTCGGCTCGTGATGCGTACGCCGGAACAAACGAAACGGAGGACAGCTGCCATGCTTCGGATGGAGATCGCGTTATTTTTGATCGTGGGACTTATCGCATATATGTACTTCACGGCGGAGAAGGAGCATGCCGCGCTGCACCGGACCTTTTCATTTCTGCTCGTGTCCGTTCTGGCAAACCTTCTCTTTGACGGCACGACGGTCTATACCGTCAACCATCTGGATACCGTGCCGGAGCTCCTCAACGGGATTCTCCACCGTCTCTTTCTCGGCACTCTGACGCTGGTCATTTTCCTGTTTTATCAGTACATCGCCATTCTGGTGCGGGAAAAGGCCGAAAGGCCCCGCAGACTTGATTGGGCAGCACGGGTCTTTCTGATCGTAGCGGAGCTGGGCAACTTTCTGCTGCCCATAACCTATACCATAACGCCGGAGGGCAATTACTCCTCCGGCCCCTATATGCTGGTCCCCTATGCCGCCGTGGCGTTTTATCTGCTGCTGTGCGCGGGCCTGCTGATAGCGAACTGGAAGACCGTCAACATAAAAAAGCGCGCCGCCATCGGCATGGCGCTGGCGATAGAATTCACGATCTGCGTTTTGCAGGGTCTGCATCACACCTGGCTCATCAGCGGCATGGGCATCACGCTCATGACCCTTTCCTTCTATCTGACGCTGGAAAATCCGGAAGCGCTGCGCGCGGAGCTGGTGGAGCAGAAGCTCTCCATGCTGTATCTGAAAAGTCAGGTCAATCCGCATTTTCTATATAACACGCTGGACACCATCCGTATCCAGGCACAGCTGAACGGCGACAAGCAGGTTGCGGGACTGCTCATGCGGCTGGTGGATTTCTTCCGGCTCAGCGTCAAGGTGGACCGCTCCATGGTCACGCTGGATGACGAAACGGAGCTGCTGGAAGCATATCTTGAGCTGATGTGCAGCCGCTATCCGGAGCTTCGGTGCGAATATGACATCGACCCCGATCTCGGCGGCGCGCAGGTGCCGAACTTCATCCTGCAGCCCATCGTGGAAAACAGTCTGCTGCACGGGCTGAAAAACAGGGGCTATCGCGGAGAGCTTTTCATCTCCGCGCAGAAAACCGCGGACGGACGCATGGAGATATGCGTCCGTGATACGGGCAGCGGCTTTGCCGAGGGCAAAAAGGCCGCCATCGACGCCATGCTGCTTTCTTATGACAAGCAGCCGCCGAAGCTCACCGGCAACAGCATCGGTATTCTGAACGTACAGAAGCGCATCAAGCTTCTCTGCGGACGTGAATACGGCCTTTCTTACACGGAGAACGAGAACGGCGGCGTGACGGCTCACATTCTGCTGCCGCTGAAGGAGGATGCTCAATGAAAAAACTGAGGGTACTTCTGGTGGATGATGAGATCATGATCCGCGAGGGCTTCAAGCGTCTCTTCGACTGGGAAGCGCACGACTGCGAGGTCGTCGGCGAGGCCGCCGACGGCATGGAGGCTCTCTCCGGGATAGACACGCTCTGTCCCGACATCGTCATCATGGACATCAACATTCCGATCATGAACGGACTGAAGGTCATTCAGCTCTCGCGCATCAAGCATCCGGAGATCGCGTTCGTCATCGTATCCGGCTACGACGATTTCTCCTACTGCCGCGAAGCTCTTCGGCTCAAGATAACCGACTATATCCTCAAGCCGGTGAATTATGAAGAATTCGGCAGCTGCATCGATAACCTGAAGATCGCGCTGTTTCAGAACCGGTCTGCCGGACAGACGGCAAGTCAGGACGAGCGTCCGATACGGAGCATTACCCGTTACCTGCAGGAACACCTTTCCGAAGAGATCAGCCTTTCCGTGCTGGCGGAGGAATTTCATCTGAACGCCCAGTACATCAGCCAGCTTTTCAAAAGCGAGATCGGCGTTGGCTTTCTGGCTTATCTCACCAGCATCCGCATGGAGCAGGCAAAAAAGCTGCTTCTCTCCACCGACCTTTCCATAGCGGAGGTATCGGAACGTTCCGGCTACGGAGATTATCGTGTGTTCACGAAGGTTTTCAAAAAGTCCGAGGGGATCACGCCCTCACAGTACCGGCGGGATTTTCTCGACCGGGAACTCTAGCGCACGCGCGGAAAGCGCTCTGCATTGCGGGCTGTTTTCCTGATCGTTTAATAATATCCAGCGGGTACATTCCGCCGAAAAAAGCGTCTGTTTACCCGTATACACTGTTTAGCTTCGGCGGAGGCGTAATAAAAGGGAGTCTGAAATATGGATGATCTCATTCAAATCGAGCATTTGAGCAAGCGTTTTGGCGATGTACAGGCGGTAAATGACCTGAGTTTCCGCGTCAGAGAGGGAGAGCTTTTC
>CAKSXP010000131.1 GCA_934515035.1 uncultured Oscillospiraceae bacterium | reverse complement strand
ATCCGCCGCTTGCCATATATGCGGCCTTGCAGGATATCCGCACGGTAGTGCCGTCGCTCTTTTTTGCTATCAGTCCTGCCACGGCATTATTCTCATCCATGATGAGATCGGTGCCTTTTGTTTCAAACAGTATGCGGACGTTTTCGCGCGACTCAAGTTCTGCACGGAACTTGTGCCACAGCGTGCGCTGCTCGTCCCATGCATGATATGTGAGCGGTTCTCCCTCCTGCGCGGAAGATTTATATACATGCGGAAGAGTTATTCCCGCGTCATGGTCCTTATTCAGCCAACGGACCGTTTCCGCGCCCTCGCCAAGGTGCCTGCGCATAATGAGCGGGTCGCACAGGTAATTATTGAAGAACATCGCCTGTTCAAATGCGTCCTTCAGGCCAAAGTTCTCTCCATTTTCCTTCTGAAGATAGGTATCAACAAAATATCCGCCGTGCGCATACAGGCCATTGCCGCCAAAAACATTTGTGCGCTCCAGCATTATAACGTCCGCGCCGCGCTCAGCCGCTGCCAGTCCGGCCGTAATTCCCGTAATGCCGCATCCGACAATAACAATATCCGTCGTCAGTTCCTCGACGGCGCAGTTTTCCTTTTCAAGTCCCGCGTTTACCAGAGCTGCGCGCATCGCGTTCTTCGCGCCGCCGCTGGTGATCGTCGCGCCGGAAACGACGTCGACGTCCCATGCCTGCTTTTCAACAAACTCCGACGCGAGCTTGGTCATTGCACGGTCGCCTATGCCTTTTGTTTCATGCTCGCCTTCCAGAACCACGGAGCTGATCCTGCCGTCCTCGACCTCGATTTTTGCCGTAATATCTCCGCCGTAGCCCTCTGCCGAGCCAAAATATTTCTTAATCATATTCAAACCTCCTCGGGATCGGGATAGAGAGAGGTCTTGACGACCTTATCAAAACCAAGCTGTTCCGCCATTCTGATTCCGGCTATTCTGCCGCTGGTCAGCGCCCAGCTGATAGCCATTCCCGCATGGTTAGTGTATGAAGCGGAATAGAGTCCACCGGCATCGCTGCCGCCGACATACAGATTGGGTATGACCTTGCCGCTTTCATCCACAGCCTGCATTCTGCGGTTGATAGCAACGCCGCCGGAGGTGCCCTGCGCCTGAAGACAGCATCTTATCGCATAGAACGGGCCCTCTTTTACCGGGAATACAAGGCTTTCCTCGCTCTTGAAGAATTCATCGTCCTTCTTGCTGTCCACCGCTATATTGTAATCACTGACAGTCTTTTCAAGTGTCGCGGGGTCAGCTCCGAACATTTCTGCCAGCTCCGAAAGCGTGTCTGCCTTGAATCCGCCGCCGCCCTTGACCGTGATGGGGAAATCCTCTTCAAAAGTCGTGACAGGCGGGCAATAATAATCGTCGCTGAAACGATCCCAGAATGCCATCTTGAGCGGGATCTTCTTTGTTTTCCACTGATCAAGCGACGCCTGGTCAAAGATGATGAAGGAATAGCCGCCCTGTGCCAATATCGTATTGCTGAACAGGAGCGCGTTCGTGATTATCTCCTCGTTCATGAAGCGGCGTCCGTCGCGGTTGACCCACAAAATCGGAATATACGTCAGCAAATCGACGCCGAGCAGTCCGTCGCGCGGATGTCCGAAGCCCGTGCGTGCGCCGTGCGTCCCCAAAAGCTTGTGGCCGCGCTTTGCCGCGCCCGCTTTCCACGCCATGCGTATACCGGTGCCGTCGCTGACCTCCGGCGTATCCGCTATAAGATAATGGGCCACCTCATCGCCTACGGCCTCCGCTATCATCTTGCGGTTGCCGATATATCCGCCAGTCCCGATATATACGGCACCCGCTCTTACGCGCACCTTGGTGCCGTCTATCTTTTCACCGACAGCCCCGAGTACCGCGCCGTCTTTACCCTGGATAAGCTCGGTGCATTTTGTTCCCATCAGATATTCAACATTTCCGAAATGGTCAAGCTCGCGCTTGAAATTGCCGAAAGTATCGTTGTCACCCCAGCCGTGATATGTGAAGGGCAGGCCCTCCTGCGCGGAGGACTTGTAGTGGTCCAGAAGGAAGAGTCCGGCCCCGTGGCTGTTGCACCAGCGCACCGTCTCGCCCGATTCAAAGATAACGTCGCGCATGAGGATCGGATCGCAAAGATAATTCGCAAAGTACATCGCTTCGTCATACGCCTGTTTGCAGGTATAGGTCTCCCCCGCGCGCTTCTGGCAATAGCTCTCGACAAAGAATCCGCCGTGAGCATAAAGGCCGTTGCCGCCGAACACCGTGGTCCTGTCCATCATGATGACGCGCGCGCCGCGCTCGGCCGCGGCAAGCGCCGCCGTTACGCCGGAGCTTCCGCAGCCGACGATAAGAACGTCTGTCTCCAGTTCGACCGTGACTTCGGGAAGCGGCTCCAGCACGCCCGCATTTTCCAGTGCGTGACGGAAGGCAAACCTTGCGCCTGTACTCGTTACCGTTGCGCCTGACACTACATCGACATCGGGGCTCCCGCTCTCAAGAAAAACGTTCTCCAGCTTCTCAAGCGCAATATCGCCGATACCGGGAGATTCCCATCGGCCTTCAAGACGTACTGCTTTCAGTGCGCCGCCGTCCATCTCTATTTCCGCGGTTATGTCCCCGCCGTACCCCGGGGCCTTTCCGCTGAATTTTTCGGACATAATATCACCTCTAAATGTAGAATAATTAATTAATTTGTCAAAAAGAAAAAACCGTGCTATTATTTATACGTGTAAATTCTGAAAACCGGAGGTCGAGAACAAATGATCGAGCTGAAACAGATAAGGGCGTTTATAGCCGTCGCTCAGCAGGCCAGTTTCCGAAAAGCGGCCGAGAGCATGTTTTTTTCACAATCCGCTCTGAGCAAGCAAATCGCGCTGCTTGAATCCGACCTCGGCGTTAAGCTGTTTTTCAGGGACAAACACTCAGTTTATCTCACCGACGCGGGCAACACATTTCTCCCGATCGCAAAGGATCTTCTGGAGCGTGCCGACAACGCGGTCGAGCTTCTGCACAACATCGAATCCGATTCAAAGGTCGTGTGTACCGTTCACATAGGATATGAACCCGGCCTGATCGAAGAGCCGACAGCGAAAAAATGCCTTGTCAGCGCCCTTTCACAGTTCATGCGCGACCACCCGAACGTGAGAGTGAACATCAAAAAGGTCGGGCTGAGCGAAATGGAAGAGCGCATCAACAACGGGGACGTCGACATCGGTATCTGCTCGTTCGAACAGCCTCCCGCTCTTGCTATCAGGGACGAGGCATATGACAATCATCTTCTAATGGCCAACCCTGTCATGGTCGTTGTTCCAAGGACGATGCTGGGTGATGACGAAAACGTCATTCCAAAAGGCTCCGCAAGGATATACACCGTGGAGAACGATTATCGCGCAGTTGCACAGAGCCTTATCGTCTTTCCATATTACGACGTTGTGCCCAGATTCTTTTATTGCAGCGACCTTATGAATATCAAGCTGGCCGTTGAAGCCGGGCTTGGTATGGTCATAATGCCGGTCATGATGTATTCCGACCTTGACCACGACAATGTTAAGGCGTTCCCGGTCGACCCCGAGCTCTCCTGCGCATTTGTAACGGAGATGTGGCTCAAGGACAACGAGAACTCCTATGTCAGGCTCATAGCGGACGCCATCAAGAGTAACTTCATCCAGGCCGAAAATGAACTCAACCTGAACAAAAACTGATCCTTTTTTCCAATCCGGACGTTAAAAACACATGTCCGGATTTTTTTACGATAACCGCCTCGAAAGGACTTTCGGCTTCGGACCGGCTTTCCATCGTTTTCAGAAGCTCCTCCCCGCCGACGAACAGCGCGGTAGCCAGAGCGTCCGCAAACGCCGACGACCGGGCGATGACCGTTGCCGAAACGCATCCGGCATCTGCCGGATTTCCCGTTCCGGGATCGATAATATGTTTTCCGCGTTCGTATTCCGCGCTTGTAACAACGGACGCATCGGTCACGGCAGCAACGGCAAAAAAGCTGTCCGGTCCGCCCCGTGGGTCGCGCAGTCCGACATTCCACGGCCTTCCCGACGGGGATCCGCCGATCACCACAACGTTGCCGCCGAAATCCAGCATCGCATGCGCAATGCCGGCATTTTTCAGATTATCGGCGGCTGCATCCGTGATATATCCCTTTGCGATCCCGCCCAGATCGACCCGGACGCCGGGCCGCTTTATTACGGTACACCCTTCGACGGTTAAATCACCGGAGTTTGAAACATGTCCCTGCCGGGCCGTCACATCAAAGGCACCGCCGCTTATATCGCGGCAGCTTAACGCGAGCTTCAGAAGCTCCGCTGTCTGCTGTGATACTCCGCATCCCGCGGCAGAGGCGTTGAGCCTTTGTATATCACCGTCGCCGGAGAATTTGCTCAGGTCCTTTTCAAGAGCGCGGCACAGTCTGAACGTATTTTCGATCAGTTCCGTGCTCTTATTGCCGAATATTGAAATGCGGCAGAGGGTATCGCATAAAATTGCGGCACCCTCTGCGCCGGTTTCAGTTGTTTTTGTTATGATCTCCGTCACTTGTTTGCAGCGGCATAGTCTGCTGCTTCCTTACCTGCATACCAGCCGGAATACAGCGAATAGCCAAAGCAGGTTCCGGGATATCCGTAGCCCGTATTGACCCAGCCTCCGGCGCCGGTGCCGGCCATGTAGAGCCCCTTGATCGGCGTCCAGTCCTCGCGCAGGACTCTCTGGTAATGGTCGACCTTTACGCCGCCGAGGAAAGTGTCGATACCGGCAAAGCCCTGAATAACATAATAAGGTGCCTTGTTTATGGGGATAAGGTATTCCGGATCCTTCAGGAATTCATCATCATATCCGACCTTGCAGGCTTCATTATAGCGCTCAACGCTCTTTATAAAGGTCTCGCGGTCACATCCGATGTAGTCGGCGCACTCCTCGAGCGTTTCGAACATTCCGATCTCGCCCTTCTTGCCGGCTTTTTCCATGTCCTGAGGGATGTGGTCAAACCAGTCCATCGGGTCGTCGAGTTTCAGTCCCTCTCCCGCCATTCCGGTCTCGTGGCCATATATGTTCTTGCGGTTGCGGACAACATTCTCCAGAATGTTTGTGTCATATATGACATAATTACGCTTGAAGGGCTGAACGTCAAGAGACTCTCCCGCAAACCAGCCGAGAGGCTCGCCGGAATAGAGCGTTTCGTCGGTATAGCGCTCGCCCAGCTGGTTGACATACATGGACTCGGCACGGCGGACGAGAGCGTTCACGCGCTCATTGGAGCGATGGCTGTGGGGACCCATGCGCAGGGCGCCGATAGTGGTCTCCTTTGCGCCCAGTTCACGCACCATAAAGTATCCGTCGCCGCTGTTGAACGGAGTTCCGGAAGCGGTCCAGACCCCTTCATAGTTATCAAACGGGAAGAAATGCTTTACCAGTTCGGGGTTGCCGGTTATCGATCCGGTGCAGAGAATAACGGCGCCGGCATGAATATGATATTCCGTATTCTCTTTCTCGTTGAACGCAACAGCACCGACAACATTGCCGTTCTCGTCGGTAACGAGCTTATTGCCGCGTGTATTGAGAAGGATCTCTATGCC
>CAKSXP010000130.1 GCA_934515035.1 uncultured Oscillospiraceae bacterium | reverse complement strand
ATAGGCGTGTTCCCAGACGTGTCCCCAGGTCGCAAAGCGCTGTGCGATATAGGGCTTGACCGTCAGCATCAGCATACAGGCAAGCACGGCGGCGGTCACGGCGAGAAACACGGTGGCAAGGTTGCCAGACCGCATAAAGGAGATAACGAGGAACGTAACAAAGAAAATGAGAGCCGCGCCGAAATCTCCCATCAGGGCCAGCGCGCCGACGCACGCGGCGGAAAATGCGATATAGAGGAACAGGTTGCGCTGCATGAAAAGCCTGTCGAGCGTTGCGGCGCCCGCATAGATATATGCGACCTTTACGAACTCGGAGGGCTGTATCGTGAAGGAGCCGAGCTGTATCCAGTTGCGTGCCCCGTAGGTCACTTTGCTCAGGATGAGGTTTATTGCCAGCAGGACCAGCGCGCCGCAGGCAACGGGCCAGCGCATTGCCTTTGCCCTGTGCAGATCCCGCAGCCACCAGCCGAGAAAGATGAAGCCGGCCACGCCTGCACAGGTGAGGATGACCTGTTTTATCATTTCGGCGGGGATGGACGACGCGCACACGGAAAAACCGATGCTGGAGAGAAAAAACGCGAGCGTTTCGACCTCGAAGCCGGTGCGGCGGATCGAGCGCATCACAAGATAGTAGCACCACTGTATCAGCGCCAGCGCGCCGAAGGCCATGGCGATCAGATAAATATACTCCGCCTTTGAATCAAATGCGAGCTGAAGCGTCAGAATGGCCTGGAACACCGTCAGTATAAGCAGCGTTGCGCCGGGCCTTATTATTCTTCCGGGCTTTGTGCGGCGCTGCGCGAGTATCGCGCGCTCCTCCTCGGTCAGGTCGATAAAGCGAAGGTCTGTGTGTCCCAGCGTGAAAATGTCGCCGTCGCGGAGAATGACGCCCTCCGGCGGGACGGAATATCCGTTGTAAAGGGTAACGCCGCCCTTGTCAAGATCGAACAGCCGCCACTGACCGTCCTCGGAACGGATGAGCGAGGCATGGCTTCGCGCCGCGTCATCGTCGTCGAGGACAACATCCGAATAGCGCGAACGGCCGATAAGTATTTCCCAGTGCCGCAGAGGAGCGTTCCCGCCGTCCGGCAGGCCGAGATAACCCCAGGTCTCCGGTTCGTAGCGCTCTCTCAGCATGGAGCGCGCACAGCGAAGAACGACCCAGAGAGCCAGCAGCGGAAGAATATAGCGCGACAGGGAAAAGGCGATATTAAAGATGTTTTCCATGCCGCACCTCCATACCGGTACATGTCTGAAAGATAATTATACACCAACCTGCCCGAATAAACAACCGTTGCCGGTGCTTTGAGGGTGTGCTATATTTGTAAAAAAACTGTTACGGAGGGTTTGCCATGAGAAGGCATGACAGAGAAGTGACGTCCGAAAGCGCAAAGCTTGATATACTGCAAAGCTGCGATTGCTGCCGTATCGGTCTCAGAGATGGAGAAAGCGTCTATATCGTGCCGGTCAATTTCGGATTCAGCTGTGAAAACGGCCTGCTTGAGCTGTATTTCCACGGAGCGGGCGAGGGCAGAAAGGCGGAACTGATAAAAGCGGACCCGCACGCCGGCTTTGAGATGGATTCAAAGCATGAACTGCTCACGGGAGACAGCGCCTGCCGGTATTCGTTCCGGTATCGGAGCGTGACAGGGAAGGGCGTGATCTCCCGCATCACGGACCCGGAAGAAAAGATCTGTGCGCTGGAGCATATCATGGACCATTACGGCTCGGGGCCGTGGTCGTTTGACGAAAAAGCTCTCGGGATAGTTTCGGTGTGGAAGCTGACTGTCTCGGAGTGGTATGGCAAAGAGCATTGAATAAGCGCGGCGCTCTCCTGCCGGGGGAGCGCCGCGCTTATTATTGCGGTAAGGCGGCAACGGCACCGAGCGGGAAAAGGGTCTCGTCGCCGAAGGCGGAACAGGTGATATACCACACGGTCCCGCCGCGGACGCAGATATACTCGATCCCGCACTGCCATGCACCGTCAAGCCCTTCAATATCGACGGGGGAAAAGTCCTCCGGACCGGCCGCAAAGGTGCAGTCGGTCATGATTTTTCGGACCAGTTCATCCGCGAGGCCGGGCGTGCGCAGGACATAGATATCCTGATACATCCATTTGTCCTCCGTGAATTCGCGCGTGCTGTAATATGTGCACATCAGGGACCTTGTGACCTCAACGGAGCTCACCGAGCCGTCATAGAAGCTCTCGGTGCGCTCATCGGTAAAGCCCATGTCTCTGAGGGTTATATATGGTCCGTCGGAATCCTCCGGCATGTCATATTTTCTGGTACCAAGAAATTGAACCGCCGTCAGCAGCAGGAAAACAAGGCAGACAGCGGACAGAACGGCGCGGATAACGCCGGATACCCTGAATTTCTGCGATGGAGAATGGTCGAGCGGG
Organism: uncultured Oscillospiraceae bacterium; assembly: GCA_934515035.1. GTDB lineage: Bacteria > Bacillota > Clostridia > Oscillospirales > Oscillospiraceae > CAKSXP01. The sequence goes on along the minus strand of CAKSXP010000130.1, from coordinate 3,198 downwards.
ATGCCGCGTTTCAGCCTGCTGCAAAGCATCTGCGTCCGGACAGCGGAGATCAGCAGCCCGGAGAGGACCAGTATCAGAAAGGAAAAATAAAACAGAAGCAGCGATGTTGAGCGGAAAAAGCCCAGCGTGATATCGGAGCCCCAGCGGGGAAGCGCTTCACCCACGGAACCGTAAAGCGCACAGGCCATGAGCAGGCAGAAGCCAAGCGCAAGAAGAAGTATGACCCAGCAGGAAACATAGCTGCGCCGCAGCGCTTTCAGGGTGCCGGCCTGGCTGCGTGGGTCGGAGTATATCTCCGGCGCGCCGCTGCCCTCCGGCGCCGTGAAAACGTGCACGAAGCCCCGGCCTGTGACATATTTCCAGCCGCAGTCCTCATACAGCGCTGTCTGTTCTTCCGGAAGCCCACTGTCCTCGAGAAACGCCGGGGAGGAAAACTCGATGCGGTATATGCGCCTTTCCGGTTCGCCGCGGCGGAAACGGCTGAAATACTGTCCGCGTTTGTCGAGGATCCAGCCGCGCGCGGCCATATCGGAATACAGTTTTTCGCATTCTCCTATGGCGTATTCCTGCGGATTCAGTCTGTATTTCACGTTCATTGCTCTTCCTCCATAACAGCGCCGTCGCGCACCAACAGTTTCAGCCTTGTATATTCATCGCGCAGAGCCTTTCTGCCGGAAGCGGTTATCGAATATGTTTTCCGCCGTCCGTCCTCCGCGTCGAGAGTGATATAGCCCTCTTTCCTCATGCGGGTAAGAACGCCGTACAGCGTTCCGGGACCGATGCTCAGTCGCCCGCTGGACAGCTCGTTTATCCGCTGCATCATGCCGTAGCCGTGGCCGGGGTGCAGCAGCGAAAGCAGGATATAGAACATTGCCTCGGTCATGGGCTGACTTTCGGACATATGGCCACGACCTTTCGTTCAGATTATTATGTCACGCGATATATCGCGTGACATAATAATAGCGCGTATATACATCGCTGTCAATAGAAAGACGCGCGAAGCAGAGGAAACTCATGCAGATTTTACAAATTAGCGAAGCAAATGGGAAAACAGCTTGATTTTTGCGCTTTCTGTGATAATATGACCATATCGATTATTCGAAAGGGGTAATACCATGGAAATAAGCGTCACTAAAACCACATCACCGAAGGCAAAACCGGACGTTAACGGAATACCCTTTGGCACATACTTTTCAGATCACATGTTTCTTATGAACTATGACACCGAAAAGGGATGGCACGATCCGCGCATCGTACCCTACGGGCCGTTTGAGCTCGAGCCGTCCGCTATGGTTTTTCATTATGCACAGGAGATATTTGAGGGCATGAAGGCATACCGTACAGAGGACGGAAGCATTCAGCTGTTCCGCCCGACGGAGAATATCGCCCGTATGAACAATTCCGCGGACAGGCTGTGCATTCCGAGGATCCCGGAGGATATATTCCTCGAGGCGCTGAAAAAGCTTGTTGCGATCGATGCGGACTGGGTGCCGGACGCGCCCTATACCTCGCTGTATATCCGCCCGTTCGTCATTGCGACAGACCCGCATGTCGGTGTACATGCTTCACACACCTATCTTTTCTGCATCATAACCAGCCCGGTCGGCAGCTATTACGCCGAAGGCGTCAACCCCGTCAAGATAATGATCGAGGACGAGGATGTGCGCGCCGTTCGCGGCGGCACCGGCTTTGCCAAGTGCGGCGGCAACTATGCCGCTTCTCTCCGTGCGGGAGAGCGTGCGGAGCAGAAGGGCTTTTCACAGGTGCTCTGGCTCGACGGTGTCGAGCGCAAGTATATCGAAGAAGTCGGCAGCATGAACATCATGTTCAAAATCAGCGGAAAGATAATCACGCCCGCACTGACCGGCAGCGTTCTGCCCGGCATCACCCGCAAGAGCTGCATTGAGCTTGTCAGAAGCTGGGGATACGAGGTCGAAGAGCGCAGAATATCGATCGACGAGTTGATCGAGGCGGCTGAGAACGGCACGCTTGAGGAGGCCTGGGGCACAGGCACCGCAGCCGTTGTTTCGCCTGTCGGACAGATCGAGTACAAGGGGAAGGACTACACGGTGACCGGCTTCAAGATCGGTGAGGTCACACAGCGCCTTTATGATACGCTGACCGGCATCCAGTGGGGCAAGATCAAGGATACCCGCGGCTGGACCGTCAAGGTCTGCTGAGACTTTGAGATCAGAAACAATAAAAGAACACAGACAGGCATGAAAAAACATGCCTGTCTGTGTTCTTTGTATGAAAATAAGAATGCGTCTGCCGCGTTCAGTTGGAATGGAGAGGAAGAGAGACCTCTCCGGGGGGCCAGAGCACTATGAGCGTTCCGTCGGCGACGGAGACGCGCGCGCCGGTGCCGAGAAACTCGTTGCTGAGACCGAGCGGCCTGTCGGCGGTCATGACACCGTCGGTCAGCGGATAGAGAAGTCCCGAAAGGCTGATCCCGGCGGCTTGTCCGCCCCAGGCAAACAGCGAGAGAGTTCCCGTTTGTCCGGAGCCAAAGGTCAGAACGCCGTTATGGACGGCGGTGACCGCGGTATCCTCGCCGAGCAGAAACGCCGCACAGCCGCGCTGAGCCAGGCTGGCCAGAACGTGAAGGTTGGCAAGCGTGTGGTCGAGCCGTCCGCCCAGACCGCCGTATATCACAAAACGGCGGCAGCCCCGGGCCAGCCCTTCCTGCGCGGCCAGCATCATGTCGGGGTCGTCCTTCATGACGGGGTAACGGATCACCTCCGTGTCTTCGGGCACCCGTCCCAGGGAGTCAAAGTCGCCGACGGCGAGATGCGGGGTTATGCCCCACTGCTTCAAACGGGCATATCCGCCGTCCGCGGCGATAATAAGCCCGGAGCCAAGACCGGCGGCTGTCAGAGTCTGCCCGCCGTAATCTCCTGCACCGAAGATATAACATGTCCGTTCCATTGCCGCACCGTCCCTCTGCATGGCTATATGTTCCGTAAAAACAGAAAATCCTGCAACCGATCACAATTGCAGGATTTTGTCTGGTGGAGACGAATGGGCTCGAACCATCGACCTCATGCGTGTGAAGCATGCGCTCTAACCAGCTGAGCTACGCCTCCTAATATTCATCCAGAGGCTGAATTGCCTCTGGATGGTTTGGTGACCCGTACGGGAATCGAACCCATGTTACCGCCGTGAAAGGGCGGTGTCTTAACCGCTTGACCAACGGGC
>CAKSXP010000129.1 GCA_934515035.1 uncultured Oscillospiraceae bacterium | reverse complement strand
GTCCAAAGGTAAGCGCTCATATTCTCTATACCGGACTGCGCCATATTTGCCTGTATCAAGCCGGGTACTCTTGCATCTGCGAAGAAGCTGACCTGTATCGCTCATTTTCAATTCCTGCTGTCTGGCATGGAGGCTGTCCTGCTCCAGTTAATTTATCTCCCGTCCGTAGTGAAATACTTTACCGTATCCGTTGGATTCTTCAATTCGGTTTTGAAAAACTCCGGATACATCTTAATGTCCTCATCGGGCGAAACCCACACCAAGTGTTCTTCGCTGCTGCCCTCCATGAAGCTTTCGCTGACCGGCACAAAAGTATCAGGTACTTTCATATAGAAGAAAAACGAGATCTCATAAATCAGTTTGTTCAGATTGGAAGGCGCATCGCCATAGAAATAGTTTTCATGCACAAAGCCAAGCCGGTCAACTTCCATCATAACGCCTGTTTCTTCAAACACTTCACGAACAACAGTCTCTTCTGCCGTTTCACCGAATTTTACCCTGCCGCCAACGGAGTAGAGATAGTTTCTGTCATTGCCAACCATCAAAAGCTTTCCATCTTTCATGATGATCGCACCGGCGCGAATATTCAAAATCCCATCGTCACAGACTACGCACATATCCTTGTTCATTGTTCTTTCTCCATTTCGTTCAGTAGTTTCTCAGTAAACGTCGATCATATTACGCATCGAAATATCCGGCTTCACTCTTTCCATTATCCTTGCTTTACAGCGCAAAAAAGCGATTATCGACCCTTGGATGTACAAAAACAGGCGACACCCAGCCAAAGCTGAGTGCCGTCTGTTTTGCTGTCCAATCCTGTATGACAAATGCCGATTTTGCGGTTTTCTCAAGTTACTGCCTTATCGGCGCATGGCAAAATGCCTGTCATTTTTTCAGTTATTCACAGCCGGATGGTGCGTTCAGGCGACCTCGATGACGATGGTGCCCTTATACTCGCCCGCCGCAAGCTCGACAGCCTCGCCATTTACGGTGACGCTGAGCTTTTTGCCCTCGGGAGCCTTGATAACGGCGCCGTCGGCGATGGTCAGGGAGTTGATATAGCTGGTTCCCGCAACTGTCCAGACGCTGTCCTTATCGAGAGAGACGATAACGCCGTTGTTGATGGCGGGAGCCGCGGTCTGGGTGATGTTGCCCAGCTCGGTCAGGTTGTAGCGGTTGATGACCTCAAGCCCCTCTTTATAAGCCTGCGTTGCGGAGGAGATGATGCCGTCGATCCTGACATTCTCGAGCTTGACTTCGATGTTGCGCGGACCATAGAACTTGCTCTCGTCCATGAAGAACTCCATATCGGGGTTGGCATCCTCTTCGTTGTCGAGCATACGGGGGCCGTCCGGCTCGCCGGGTCCGCCATGTCCGCCGGGACCTCCGGGTCCGCCAGCGGGGGCGTCGGAGAACGGATCGACAACATACATGATAAACTCGGGTCCTTCTCCCTCGAAGGGCTTGAACACGAAGTCGAGGTTCGTGGAAGAGTTGTAAATGTTACCGGCAACGTCCATGTTCTTCCAGTTGACGAACACATCGCGCTTGGGGTCGGCGGTGGTGAGGTCGCGGCCCTCAACATAGGTATCGACCTGGCCGACAGGCAGGCGGATGCCCTTTGCGTCCATGCCGCCGACGTCGCAGTCCTGAAGCTGGACGAGCGTTCCGTTGGCCGGATTAAGAGTTACGTTGTCGAGATTTATGTAGGTGTTGGAAGCACTGACGCCGAAGCTGGCGCGCTCGCTGTTGATAACGGTGCCCTTATCGGCCTTGAACTCGCCGCCCAGATCCTTGAAAATGTAAACGCCGAAAGCGCCTGCATCGACATGGGTGTTGGAGTAGTATCCGCCGCCGCCGTCGCCGTGGGTGTCCATAAGGAAGCCGTAGCCGTTGCTGCGGACCTTGGAGTCGTAAAGTCGGATGGAGCTGTGGCGCTCGGGGAAAGCGGCATAGCCACGGCCGCGCGGGCCAACGAGAGAGACTTCGCAGTTGCGCGCCTCCATGATGCCGCGGTCGGCGCCGTCAATGCACAGCGCGCCCCAGCCGTTAGAGGTTATCTTGCAGTCGTTGAAGTAGACCTGGCCGACGCCGGCAATCTGGGTAGCACGGTTGGTGCCGGTAAGTCCCAGTGCCCAGACGGGGTGGAAGAACTCGGACTCGCCGCTGATGGCGGAAAGCTCGCAGTTGTTGTAATGGATGACAGAGGTACCGGCAGAGTGAGTCGTCGTGCGGGTAAGTCCGTGGGTGATGAGCTTGGAGTTGTTGACGGTCAGTCTGGAGCTGTCAAGGACCATTATCGGGGAGCCAAGGCCGGAGAAGTCGTTTCCGCCCTCGCCCTCAAGCTCGATGTAGGCGTTGTCAATCGTGTATTCGCTGTCGCCCTTGAGGATGATGCCGTTAAGGTAATCCTCGGTGGAGACGATGGTGATGTTGCGTGCGTGCTTGTCATCGTATTCGCCGCTGATGAGCTCGCGGTCGGACCGGGCCTCGATGATCTTTCCGTCCTCGATAGACAGAGCCGCGCGGAAATTCATTCCGTTCGGGTTGCCGAAAATGCCCTCGGTCTTGATGTTGGTAAAGTCAACGACCTTGACGACAACATTGTTTCCGTATGTACCGGCCTGAAGCTTTTTGCCGACTCCGTCAACGGAGAGGAGCAGCGTCTTTCCCTTGGGCGCCGTAAGGACCGCGCCCTCGCTGATCGTAAGCAGGTCGCACTCGATAGACTCGGTTATCAGGTGTTCGCCGGCTTCAAATATTTTTGTGTTCATATTTTTCCTCCTGGTTCGTTTTTCACATATATAACATCATTGACCTGTTAATTCTATTATAATTTGTAAAATCAGTCAATGCGTATATGGCATAAGCTTTGCCGCAAAACGCATAACGCTTCCGGGAGGAATTGTGCCAGCCCGCCGCCCGCCTTAGGCTTTCAGACGCCTGCGGCAATGGGCTGCCCTTCTCTGTGATAAGTCTTTACGACTCTTGCCAGCTCTTCCCTGATATACGGTGAATTCTCCGCGCTGAGCTGTCTGAGCCTGTCCAGAGAATAGATAAGCTCATTGTCGGAAACGCCGCTCGGATGTCCGACGAAAATGAGATTATTCGCAGTTTTTGTCAGGCCCTCCTCGTTCATCAAAAGCTCCTCATAGAGCTTTTCTCCCGGGCGCAGACCCGTATATTCGATTTTTATGTCCACATCCGGCTCAAAGCCGGAGAGCCTTATCATATTGCGCGCAAGGTCGTCAATTTTAACGGGGTCTCCCATATCCAGAACAAATATCTCGCCGCCGTGCGCATACACTCCGGCCTGCATGACGAGGGACACTGCCTCCGGCACCGTCATGAAATAACGTATTATGTCCCTGTGTGTGACCGTGACGGGTCCGCCGTTTTCGATCTGGGTACGGAACAGCGGGATGACGCTGCCGTTGCTGCCGAGAACATTCCCGAACCTGACGGCCACGAACCGTGTATGCTCGCTTCTGCTGCTGAACATCTGGATTATCATCTCGCACACGCGCTTTGTCGCGCCCATGACGTTCGTCGGATTGACGGCCTTGTCCGTGGAGATGAGCACAAAGGTCTCCGTTCTGTACTTATCCGCCGCGGCCGCGACGTTATACGTGCCGAAGATATTGTTCTTGACCGCCTCGTTCGGACTGTCCTCCATGAGGGGAACGTGCTTGTGCGCCGCCGCATGGTATACGATATCCGGGCGGAAGCGCTCAAACAGATCTTCCACTCTTGCCTCGTCGCGCACGGAACCGATCATCACCTCCAGCGCCAGCCCCGGATAGCGAGTCCTGAGTTCCTGCTGTATCTGATATGCGTTGTTTTCATATATATCGAAAATGATAAGTCTGCGCGGCGCGCAGGCGGCCACCTGCCGGCAGAGCTCGCTGCCTATGCTCCCGCCGCCTCCCGTTACGAGCACGGTCCTTCCGCGTATGTTCTCGCTGATGCCCTCCATATCGACGTTGACGCTGTCGCGGCCGAGAAGGTCCTCAATGCTGACGTTTCTTATTTTCTGCACCGTCACGGTCCCGTTTGCAAGCTCCGCAAGCCCCGGCAGTGTTCTTGTAACGCAGCCGGTCTTCTGGCATATCTCCAGTATTCTGCGGCGCTCGCCGTTTGAGCACGAGGGGATCGCGAGTATGATCTCCTTTATGCCATATTTCCTGACGGCTTCGATTATCTTGTCCCGTCCGCCGACGATATGTATGCCCATCAGCCGAAGCCCCTGCTTCGCCGGGTCGTCGTCTATGATGCACACCACCCTGTTGTGCGACATGCTGCTGTTCTCCAGCTCCTGGATCGTTATCATTCCGGCCTGTCCCGCGCCGATCAGCATCGTGTTCACGCGCTTCCCGTACAGCGTGCCGTGCCGGACGGTCATTCTGAGTATGCGGTATGAAAACCGCTCGATCGTCAGCAGCAGCACAAGGAAGATGATGTTAAGTATCGGAAAGCTGCGCGGAACGTTCAGCCCGAGCATCGTCAGGAAAAAGTATTGCAGCACCCCGCTTATCACGGAGGCAAGAACGATATGCAGAAGCTCCTTCATTCCGACATAGGCCCAAAGGCTGTTATACAGGCCGAACAGAGCGAGTATCGCCACGGTCATCACCGTATGGAGCGGCGCAAAGGCCGCAACATGGTCCAGAAAACCGCTCTCCTTCGCCGTTTGATACACCATCTCGAACCTGACAAACAGCGCAAGAAACGACGCCAGGTTTATGAGAAATACGTCAATTATCAAAAGGAAAAGTATCTTTATATATTTTTGCCGGTTTGCTCCCCTGAAAAACTCCATCTCCGTATGCCTTCTCTTTCGTGCGGCAGCTCATGCCATGATCGGCCGTCAGACTGTTTCCGCGAAAAAATCTGTTTTTCATTATATCATAGGGACGCGGAAAATCCTATGGTTTCCTATAAAAATCTTCGTTTGGAAAATTATATATTTTTTCAATTTTGCTATTGATTTTTGTCCCGTTCGAACCTATAATAGATGCATCTGAAATGAAATGGAGGGCTATATATGAAGAGGCTTCTTGCCATACTGCTTCTCGCCGTTATGGTCTGCTGTCTGCTCTCCGCCGCCGCTTTTGCTGATGGCGCCGTTACCAGCCCCGAACATGGCAACACCGACGAAGATGTCCAGCCTACCTCTCCTCAGACGGGATATGCTTTCGGAATCTCCTTTATCATCGTTGCCGCTGTCCTGTTTGCGGGGATCGCGTTCGTCTCCATCAAAAAGGTCCTCGGCTGAGAACACCTTTAATAACAAACGATTACGCCCCGTAAATGCAATGCCGTTTATGGGGCGTTTTTCGCTTTTCGGAGGAAACCTTTTATGCGACGTTCCGTCAAAATACTGCTGTGCATCATTTCCGCTGTCTCAATAATCATCTGCGCTCTCTGCTGCCTGTACATCTATCAGTACTTCCGCGGCGGTATGCTCAACGACAGAATAAGCCAACTGGCCTTTTCCGGGGCAGACGTGCCCGCGGCAGAGACCCCGCCGCAGCAGACCGAAAACACGCCTGCACCATCCGCCGCTGAGGAGCCGGAAGAGCCGGAAGAGCCAACGATGGACATAGATATCGACTTTGCCGCACTCAAAGACATAAACGACGAGATATACGCCTGGATCGAGATCCCCGGCACAAACATCAGC
>CAKSXP010000128.1 GCA_934515035.1 uncultured Oscillospiraceae bacterium | reverse complement strand
CCTGAGCCCTTCAAATGCTTTTTTCTGTTCAGCGTTCAAAGACGGCAGTTCCCGCTTTTCGCCGCGCGTAAAGGCAGGTCTTCTGAGCAGTTCAACATCCTCAAGCCGTATAAGTTCCGCGTTTTTCAGGGCATTCAGGCTCTGCATGGATGCGCCGGTAAAGCTGCACAGCTCCCGGGCCGAAACGCACCCGACTGCCGCAAGCGTTTTCAGCAGTTCAGCCTGCTGCGGGGCGCGTCTGCTCTTTTGTCCGGCGATCTGTATTGCTTCCTCTGCGGCAATTGCAAGAGAAACCATTCTTATACTCTTGCTGCTTGCCCGCTGCTTACCGTCGCCGCGAAACCAGTACCCGGTCGGCAGGATGCATTTGACACTGTCATAAACAGTGCAGAAAAAGCGTTCGCGCATCCACAAAGCCAGCTTCAGCTGTTCATCGCTGAGGACCGGTTTTGCATCCAGAACTCTGTCTATGGATTTCAGGTTTGCAGGATCGCCCTCTTCCACCGCCAGTACTATCCCCTCGGTGCGCCTGTTTCCCCGGGAAAAGGGCACTATCACCCTTACGCCCGGAGCAACCTTTTCGCAGAGGCTTTCCGGTATTCTGTAAGAATACGGACGATCCACCCAATATGTTGCAGCGGAAACGGCGATTTTTGCAATACTGTTCATATCCGTGCAAACCTCCGTGTCAAGCCGGTCCGGCAGAGACGCCCCTGCTTACAGATTCAGTCCTCCTCGGGAACTTCAGAAACGAGGTCCGAGGATTTAAGAGTCAGTTTTCCGGTATATACCTCGTTGATAGCAATGGACACCGGCTTTTCGTCAAGAGTTTCTCCCTCAAGCTCAGCCTCGGCGGAAATATGTCTTGCGCGGCGCGCGACAAGGTTCACAAGCTGATATTTGCTTCCGGTCTTATCGACCAGGTCGGCCATGGGCGGATAAAGCATCATTTTAACATTCCTCCAAAAGTTTGATTCTGTCGGCCGTTCTGCATTTTTCGGCCATTATTATGCTGCAAAGCTCTTTTGCGGCAATATCGGGATCATCGTTTATAACTATATAGTCGTAATTCACGACCTCTTTAAGCTCTTCCCGGGCTCTTGCGATCCGTCCGGAAATTCGCTCGGCAGTTTCTGTTCCCCGCCCCTCAAGACGGCGGCGCAGTTCATCAAAGCTTGAGCTGGTAAGAAAAACAGTAATGGCCTCCGGCATCCTTGCCTTTACCTGAGCCGCACCCTGCACCTCAATGTCAAGAACGACGTCACAGCCCTCTGCCAGCATTTTTTCGATCGCCTCGCGGGGAGTTCCATAGCTGTTTCCAACATAGCTGGCATATTCGAGCAACTGACCATCCTCGATCATCTGACCGAAGCGTTCCGCACTTACGAAAAAATATTCTCTGCCGTCCTGTTCCCCGGGTCTCGGAGACCTGGTCGTTGCCGAAACGGAAAAACGCATGTTATGGTTCATGGCCTTTGCTTTGGAAATGACCGTACTTTTGCCTGCACCGGACGGTCCGGAAATGACGATAAGTTTTCCGTTTTGTATTCTATTCATTGTCCACAGCCTCCGTTTCAGCGCTGCCTTTGGCAGTCATTCGCCCGGCAACGGTTTCCGGCTGTATCGCCGACAGGATAACATGACCGCTGTCCATAAGCAAAACAGCTCTTGTGCGTCGGCCGTATGACGCGTCCACCAAAAGTCCCTTATCGCGCACATCCTGTATTATTCTCTTTATCGGCGCGGAATCCGGACTGACGATAGCAATAAGGCGGTCAGCCGAAACCATGTTGCCAAACCCTATGTTTATCAGCTTCAAAGCCCGCTTCCCCCTTATTCGATGTTCTGTATCTGCTCGCGGATCTTTTCTATCTCCGCCTTAATATCGACAACGACCTTTGAAATCTCTGCGTCGGAGCATTTGCTTCCGATCGTGTTTGCCTCGCGGTTGAACTCCTGAATAAGAAAGCCCATCTTTCTTCCGATCGGAGACCCGGAGGAAAGCATCCCCCTCATCTGCGAAATGTGGCTGCGCAGTCTGACGGTCTCTTCGTCAACAGCAATCTTATCGGCAAAAATCGCGGCTTCTGTCAGTATCCTCTGTTCATCAACAGCCTTGTTTTCCAGCACCTCGTTGAGCTTGGCAGTCAGCTTTCTGCGGTATTCCTCCACCGTCAGCGGCGATCTTTCCTCTACAACGGAAACAAGCTTTTCGATGGTCTCAAGCCTTGCACTGATATCTTCGCAAAGTCTGGAGCCCTCGCGCATTCGCATTTCGTCAAACTCCGTCAGCGCCTGCTCGATCACGGCGGAGATTCCCTCGGAAACAACGGACTTGTCCAGCTCTTTTTTCTCGAGTGAGAGCACGTCCGTAAAACGGCCGACGGAAACGGCATCCATGCCGATAGGAAGCGAAAAGTCGTCGCTTATGGATCTTATTGCATTGATATAGCTTTTGGCCAACGATCGGTTTACAACGACCTCAACAGTGTCGCTTCCGGAAGCGTCGATGGAAACATATACATCGACCTTTCCCCGGGTTATGTAAGATGCCACCGCGCTTTTGATCATCTCTTCAGCAAAGAGAAAATTGCGCGGCAGACGCACAGAAACGTCCAGATAACGGTTGTTGACGCTCTTTAATTCAACGCCAACGGAAATGCCGCCATTCTCACCTTTCGCGCCGCCGTATCCGGTCATACTGTTTATCATTATCATTACTCCCATCAGGCTATTTTTTGACAAATTTATTCAGACACATGAAGATTATTCTGGTCATTGCAAAATCGTACAGCAAGAAAGCCGCATTGGCGGCAAGCCACGCCAATGCCGCGGTCCATCCCGCAAATTGCGAAAAGCTCAGCTCCGGAAACACCGCACGGGCAAAAAGGAATACAGCTGCCGTAAGAGCGGCGTTGAACACAAAAAGCTTTGCCCCCAGTTCGGCAGCTCTGCTTTTGATCCGTTCCAGCAGGCTTTTCACGATCGGATACCAGCCAAAAAAAAGAAGATATGCGGCGGCAATGGATTTGACCGATGACAAAAGAAGCGCGGCAGCTCCGCTTACGGCGAACGCCCCCGCGGCAAACGCCGCTCCGCCGCTGAGCACAGCCGGGACCATGCAAAGCCCTGCCACAGCCGCAAGCGCAAGCCTGCCCGTCGGCAATACCGCCGCCAAAAGCAGAATAACAACGGCAAGCGCCGAACTCATTGCGCAAACTGTTATTTTTTTAGTCCGTTCGTTCATGTCAGCAGCAAGGTATCAGGTCTCCGCCCATACACTCACAGCAGCAGTCGGCCGCCAGAAGCGTTGTGCAGACACTGCACATGCCATCCCCATCGGAATATGCTCCGCCTCTTGCCGGTCGGTATGCATTCCCTCCGGAGCGCATAAAAGAAACCGCCTGTCTGTATTCCGGATTGTTCGGTTCTATCGCAACCGCGTTCTGAAAATAGCGGTCTGCCTCGTCCAGCCAGCCCTTGCGGTAACACACGCTGCCCATAAGAAAATTCCACTCGGCGCCGCAGCTGTCGATTGTGTTCAAAAGGCGCTCCGCTTCATTGACATCGCCTCTGTTGAGACATCTCCGGACTCTTTCATAAATCTCGCTGTCGCTTCCGCTGCGTTGCGAATATCCGGTGCTCTGATAGGCGTTTGCGCCTCCTCCGTTACCGGTTTTGCGGTATGCCCCGCCGTTTTTGGTGAGCGTATCATACGCTTCGTTGATTTCCTTCATCTTCTCCTGCGCAAGATCCGCGAGAGGATTGTCATGATAATTATCGGGATGATATTTTCTTGCAAGCTCGTGGTAAGCTTTTTTTATCTCTTCATCACTGGCGCTCGGTGATACGCCAAGAATCTTGTAAGGGTCGTTCATTCTTTATCTCCAGTTATTATTTAATATCAGTTCGAAAGCTGCACTCTGCCGCCTGTCAGCTTTTATCTCTCAATCTGCTCCGCAGCACTTCGGAAGCCACAGCAGGCAGTCCAAGATAAATTATGTTTGTAAGTATACCCGAGTACCCGGTCTCCGAAAGCAGCTGATAATCGCTTGCAATAAGATTGATCGAATGCCTTATGGTAATGTCGAGACTTTGTGCCGATTCATCATCAAGTTCAGGCAGGCTCAACTCAAATCTGCGTGAAACGGCGTTATAGGAGCCTTCCTCCATATCGTCGGGAATGTCATCTATCGCATCAATGATATAAATAAGTCTGCCGATGTGGTAAAACAGATATCTCAGCACCCTTTCCCGATCCTTATCAGGTGCAGCGGATGCCGCCTCTGCAAGAATAAGTGCAAACTTGTCCGCAGGAAGGTCAATGGAGCAGCAGTTTTCATTTTCCAAGCGTTCCAGTTCCGTCAGCCGGGACCGGGCGGCAGCAGCAAAGCCGGGCTTATTCCTGCACGCCTTTTTATATCCCCGCCTCAGGCACAGCATGGCCAGTCTGGATGGGAGCGAGCGCAGGAACTTCTCGTCTCTGACATTATCGTCAAGCTTGAGGTAGCTCAATATGACGCTCATATCTGCGGCATCATCAAGCGCTGAAGAACAGCGGCATTTTCTGGGTCTGAACGGGTGCGCGATACATCTGCGGGAAGTACATGCCGCCCCCTCTTTTCCGCTCAGGAGCATGGCCATAAAAACGAAATCGAAGTTCACAGTAAACCGCGAAGCAAATCCGCATCTCTTTTTCATACAGTGGCACAGTCCGCAGTAAACCGAACGAAACAGCTCATATTCACTCTCGCTCAGTTCTTCTTTTACCGGCCGGATATATCCAAACATCAGTTTATACCGATAATCTCAAATTCGATGGCCCGGCTTCTGCGCCGTCTGTTCAGAAGCACTACAAGAGCTGTGCCCGCAAAGAACGCGGCAATGCTTATTATTATCTCAGCCGCATCCGGCAGACTGAACGCCGAGGCCAGAAAATACCCCGCAAAAAAGGCGATCAGTGGAACCAGATAGACCAGCGCCGCCTTTCCGATCACCTGGGAGGAACGACTCTCGATAGTCACGCTGTCTCCGACGGCAGCCGACACGCTGTTTATCGCTTTTACGGAGAGCGTGCGCCCATAGGCGCAGGTCCCGCCGCAGGACTCGCACGCACCTCCGCAGGCTGTTCCCCGCTGTACTGCGACCAGGGCATAGCCATCGTCATATAACTCAGTTACAACTGCTTGCTGTGTCAATATATAGCTCCTTTACAGCGGCTAGTTCTTTTCGTTGTCACGGCTTACGGAGACGTAGATCGAATAGTCCCCAACAGCTCCGGCAGCCGAATAATCCGCAATATATATCTTGACCGGAACCGTAAAATCTCCAACCGTATCAGAATAATCTGTCAGATCGGCGACCGCGCGGATGTTGTTGGCGGCGATCTTATTTATCGTTTCGGAATCTGCGCGTATTTTGACCGTCAGGCTCTTGGTGAAAATATCCGCCGTATATCCCTCCGGAACGTTTGTGCAGGAGAAATTATTGATTATGAACTCCTTTGTCTCCAGTCCGCGTATCTCAACGGTCACCTGAGCCTCCGTAGTGCCCGACTGGTTCTTGATTCCGTTATCCAGAACGATGGGGTATGTTTTCTCAAACACGCCGTCGACATCGGACAGGTCGATCTGTCCGAGAGATATCCTGTTGATCCCGGCAAGGAGTTCCGCATCTCCGACAATCGTGATCGCAGACGGCTCTATTGTAACTATCGCGTTTTCGCTTCCTGTTTCCGGAGCGTAAATTATATCGACGGAAAGCGCAACTTCCTTTGAAGCCTCGACC
>CAKSXP010000127.1 GCA_934515035.1 uncultured Oscillospiraceae bacterium | reverse complement strand
CCGGTGGAGGTGTAGCTCTCGCCCGTGTAAGCGCCGTTTTCGTTGATGGTGTTGGCGCTGTCGCCCTGCGTGACCTCGCCGCTGCCGCCAAAGCCGCCGGGTTGTCCGCCGGGACCTCCCGGACCGCCGGGAGCCTCGCCATCCGGCTTATCCGGTGGGGTCTGGCTGCCGTCCGGTTTGTCCGGAGGGGTCTGCATATCGTCCGGCGCGCCGTTCTCGGTCTGACTCGGGTTCTCGGTCTCGGCCTCAGCCGTACTGCTTCCCGTTCCGCAGGCCGCGAGGGAGAACGCCAGCGACGCGGCGCATAAAATGGAAAGTATCTTTTTGGTGCTGTCGTTTTTCATGATGAAGGATGCCTCCTTTTTATGATCGAAGTATTCTTATTTCACTTTTGCCGGGTCTCCCCCGGCTATGACCGCATCATAAGATATGTACCTAAAGGCAAGCTAAAGATTTTGCGAAAAGTTTTTTTAAGTTGCTTTTAGGTTCATGGATTACCATCGGTGCAAGCTAAGGAGGTGCCGGGCTATGGCCGAAAAAATACAGTGCTGCTTCGAGCGCTATGAAAAGAAATATATCCTCACCCGCGCACAGCAGGAATACATTATTGATAATATGCGCGCCCACATGGTTCCGGATGAATACGGGCAATACACCATTTGCAGCGTCTACTACGACACGCCGGACTGGCGGCTCGTGCGCGCCTCGCTGGAAAAGCCGGTGTATAAGGAAAAGCTCCGTGTGCGCAGCTACGGCGTTCCGGCAGAGGACGGCCGCGTTTTCGTGGAGCTTAAGAAAAAGTTCGACGGCGTGGTGTATAAGCGGCGCGTCACGATGGGCGCGGCGGAAGCATCTGCCTTCCTGCGCGGCGAGATACCTCCGAGCGGGCAGATCGGGCAGGAGATCGCGTGGTTCCAGTCGTTTTATCACACGGAGCCAAAGGTTTTCATAGGCTATGACCGTCTCGCCTTCGCCGGACAGGAGGACCCGGAAATGCGCATCACGTTCGACACCGGTCTGCGCTGCCGGGACGAAAACGCGGACCTGTGTGCCGGGGACTACGGCACAGCGATATTGCCGCCCGACACGGTGCTGATGGAGATCAAGTTTCTCCGCTCGGCTCCGCTCTGGCTCAGCCGTCTGCTGACGGAGGCCGGAGCCTTCCCCGGCACCTTTTCCAAATACGGCACATTTTATAAAACGCACATCTTAAACCGGTATTTTAACTCGAAGGAGGCTGCCTGCTGTGCTTAACTCTATAATTCCCGCGGAGGGACTGACGCTATCCGCCTTTCTCATCTGCTCCGCCGTTTCGCTGGCGCTCGGGATCGGCGCCGCGTTCGTCGGGTCGTTCCGCTCCCGCTCGACCCAGAGCTTCGCCGTCACGCTTGCGATATTGCCCGCGGCCGTGCAGGTCGTCATCATGCTCGTCAACGGCAACCTCGGCGCGGGCGTCGCCGTGGCGGGCGCGTTCGGGCTAGTGCGCTTCCGCTCCGCTCCCGGCACCGCGCGGGAGATCGGCGTATTGCTGCTCGCCATGGCCATCGGCCTTGCGACCGGAATGGGCTATATCGGTCTTGCGCTGCTCGCCTTTGTGCTCATCGGCGGCGCACTGTTCGCGCTCACGGCGCTCCGCTTCGGCCAGCGCGGCGCGGACGAGCGCGTGCTGAAGATCACCATTCCGGAAAACCTCGACTATGACGGGCTTTTCGACGATCTTTTCGCCCGGTACACACGCTCTCACGAGCTTGTCAGGATCAAGACCAGTAACATGGGCACGCTCTACGAGCTGGAATACCGCGTCGTTCTTCCCGGCGGGACTGTTCCGAAGGAGTTTCTGGACGCTCTGCGCTGCCGCAACGGCAATCTGAACATCAGCTGCGGGCGGGAGAGCACGCGAGAGAGCCTTTAAAAAGAACACCGGCGGTTGATTTTCCCGCCGGTTTTTCCTATACTTCTCGATAGATATTTAATGCGGAAACGGAGCGATGAAACGCCATGAAACTTCTCATTGCCGAGGACGAACTCGACCTTGCCGAGGCTCTGACCGTCTTTTTCGAAAAAAATCACTTCACCGTGGACGCCGTACACAACGGCTCCGACGCCTATGAATACGCCATGACCGGCGACTATGACGCCATCATTCTGGACGTGATGATGCCGAAGATGGATGGCATCCAGGTGCTGGAAAGGCTTCGGAGCGAGGGCGTCAAGGCGCCTATAATGATGCTGACCGCCAAGGGCCGGAAGGACGACCGCATCACCGGCTTCAACGCCGGTGCGGATGACTACCTGCCGAAGCCCTTTGACCCGGACGAGCTCATCAGCCGCGTTCGCGCCATTCTGCGCCGGAGCGAGGCGTATCAGCCGAGTCTGCTGACCTGCGGCGATCTCTCGCTCGATCCCGCGAGCGGAGAGCTCCGCTGCGGGGAAAAAGCCGTTCGCCTGAGCGGGCGTGAATATCAGGTGATGGAGCTCTTCCTCCGCGCTCCGCGGCAGGTGTTTTCCGCGGAGCGCATCATGGAAAAGGTCTGGGGCTGGGATAACGAAGCGGAGATCAACGTCGTCTGGGTAAACATCTCCAATCTGCGCAAAAAGCTGCGCCAGATCGGCTCCGCGCTGACGCTGCGCGCCAACCGCGGGCTCGGCTATGTACTGGAGGAGGAGCAGGCATGATAAAAAAGCTGCGCACGCGCTTTATCCGCATAACGATGCTCTCAGTCACGGCGGTCATGCTTCTGCTGACGCTCATCTTAAACGGCGCGAACTTTCTCTCCACCAATTCTGACTTAAACGAGATGCTCGACCGCATCGCGGAAAACCACGGCACGCTGCCCATGCCGGGCGGCGAATCCGTGCCCGCCCCGTCGGGCGAGGGCGAGACGCCCCCGGAGCCGAAAGATGCCGCGCCGGTGCAGCCCGGCGGGCGCAGAAACGACCCCTTCGGTCCGGAGGCGGCATTCTCCACCCGGTTTTTCGTCCTCCGATGCAGCGGTGACGGCGCTCTCATCTCTGCGGAGCTGGACAAGATCGCCGCGGTCACGGAAGAGGACGCAGCCGACTATCTCGCCGCCGCGCTCCGCCGCGGCGAAGGACGCGGCTTCACCGGAAATTACAAATTTCTCGTAACTCCGGACGGCGAGGGTTATATGGCCGTATTCCTCGACTGTTATCAGGAGATGCGAGCGGTCCGCCTCGTGCTGGTCTGGTCCCTTGCGGCGGACGCCGCCTGCATCCTGCTCGTGCTGCTTCTCGTTCTGCTGCTCTCCCGCCGGGCCATCGACCCCGTCGTGCGCAGTGCGGAACGGCAGAAGCAGTTCATAACCGACGCAAGCCACGAGCTGAAAACGCCCATCACCGTCATCGCAACGAGCCTGCGCGTGCTGGAGATGGAGACCGGCAAGCAGAAATGGATCGACAAGGCCCTTGGTCAGACGGAAAAGCTCACCAGTCTGGTCAACTCGCTTGTAACTCTTTCCCGCATAGATGAGGATGAATCCCCCATGAATATGGCGGATTTCCCCGTCAGCGACACAGTCAGGGAGACGGCGGAGTCCTTCCGGGACTTTGCTGCGGAAAACGGACATGCGCTTGAGCTCTCCGTTGCGCCGGACCTGATCTATTGCGGCGACGAATACTCCGTTCGCCAGCTCGTGTCCATTCTGCTGGACAACGCGGTCAAATACGCCCTGCCGGGCACGCCGGTCCGTCTCTCTCTGGAAAAAAGCCGCAGGGGCGTGGTATTGCTGTCCTCCAATCGCTGTGACGTTTCCCAACCAATTGACACCGCCAGGCTTTTCGACCGGTTCTACCGGGCCGACTCCTCCCGCAGCGGGAACGGCGGCTTCGGCATAGGGCTCTCCATCGCCCGCGGCATCGCGGAGGGCCACAGGGGGCACATCTCGGCAAAGCTGGACGGAGACCGGATAACATTCCGGGCGGAGCTTAACTGACCCCGAACCGTCCGGAGGCGCAGCCCGAACGCTTCCGCCCTGCCGTGTGTTTATCCGCGGCGGGGCTTTGCGTTTTCGGCGATGTACTTTTCCGCGTGTAACGCAGCAGCCGCGCCGTCCGCCGCCGCCGTTACTATCTGGCGGACCTCTTTCGCCCGGATGTCTCCCGCCGCAAACACGCCGGGAAGGCTTGTTTCCATTTTCCCGTTCGTGAGGATATAATCGGCTTCGTCGAGTTCTATCTGCCCTCTGAACATGGCGGACGCGGGCTGACGGCCCACAAACACAAAGATCCCGAACGTGCCGTCCTCTTCGGAGACGGTATAGGCGCTCAGTTCTCCGGTTTTGTTATTTTTCAGTTCGGCGCCTTTCAGCACATCGCCGCCGTAGACGCGAACAAGCTCCGTATTGAAGCGGACCTCTATCCGCGGGTGCTCGAGCACTTTCCTCGCAATGACTTTTTCACAGCGCAGACGGTCTTTTCTGACCAGCATTATCACTCTTTTCCCGAAGCGCGTCAGATACAGCGCTTCCTCGGCGGCGGCGTTTCCGCCGCCTATGACAAAGATGTCCTTGCCGCGGAAAAAGAAACCGTCGCAGGCCGCGCAGTAGCCAACGCCTTTCCCCCTGTATTCTTCCTCGCCTTCAAAGCCCGCCATTTTAGGCGACGCGCCCGCCGCAATGATCATTGCGGCGGACTCAAACACGCCATCGCCGGTCTCGGCAAGCTTTCGCCCGCCGTCAAGCCTTACGGTGTTTACCGGGCAGGTCCTGAGCTCCGCTCCGAAGGAGGCCGCCTGCTCTGCCATGCGCTGTATCAGCTCCGGCCCGGACGCTTCCGGCACTCCGGGATAGTTCTCAATAGTCCCGGTGAGCGCCGCCTGTCCCCCCGGAGCGCTGCTTTCAAGGATCAGTGTGTTCAGTCCCGCGCGACCAGCATATATACCGGCGGTCAGTCCGGCACAGCCGCCGCCCAGGATGATCAGATCATAAAGCTGTCGTTCCATATATGTTTCCTCCCTACCATCGGATGACACGCCTGACTTTATTTTCCCTTTGGGAACGTGCTTTTATGCGCCCGCCGCGGTATTCCGATATATCGTCCCGGATAAAAAAAGTGATTGCCGTCTGCTGTTTGCAGACGGCAATCACTTTCCGCCATGTATCCGCCGAAGGCCAGAGTAGTCGGCTCGTTCCGCTCACATGGTGACCTTTGAAGCCATATGCAGCACTATCTCCGCAAAGCTGCGGGAGCTGATCGGAAAATCGGTCATGATCCACTCCTTCAGGATGCCGACAACACCGTTGACGCAATAAATGTATTCGTAACGGTCCTTGATCTCATTGTTTTTGTCCAGCGGACTGCGGTATTTTTCCATGACCACGTCAACAAGCCTTCTGTTGAAATTTCCGCTGTCCCTTATCACCAGCAGCGTGCGGAACAGACGCTTATTGTTTCGCACATATTCGAAAAACTCCTCGACCACATCAATAAAATCTCCGCTGGACAGCTCTTCGCCGGACAGGACCGGCAGCTGACTCAGAACATCATCCTCTATCTCCGTGAGCAGCATGCCGACATCGACGTAATATGCATAAAATGTGGAGCGGTTGACGTCCGCAAGCGTGCATACGTCGGTAACGGTTATCTTTTCCAGAGGCTTTTTCTCCAGAAGCTCAAGCAGAGCCGACTTCATCATCGATTTTGTCATTCTGACACGTCTGTTGTCCGGCACGCCGCATTCCCTCCCTTTATTCACAAAAAGTTTTCGTTCGTTTTGTTGTTATTCCAACACTTTACCTTATTTTGTTTAAATCTCGTCGTTAATTTAAAAACTGTTTGTTGATTTTCCCACAAAGTG
>CAKSXP010000126.1 GCA_934515035.1 uncultured Oscillospiraceae bacterium | reverse complement strand
GGCGGACAACCTCAAGATAGGCGGAGAGAACGGAGTTGGCGCCGGTGAGCTGGCAATGCCGTTTGCAAAGGTGCCGACAAACCTTGCCGCAAGGGCTTATGAGTATTCTCCCACAGCCATTATAGAGAGCGGGACGAGGCTGACGCAGACGTTCATAGCGGCGAAAAACGGCAGTCTGACGGCAGCTCAGCAGGCAAGAGCCGTGCAGTCCCTCGGCAGGGCGATGACGGGCACCGGCCTGCTGGCGCTATCTACTGCGGCAGCACTTTCAGGCGTTATAAAAGTGCTTGGCAGCGGCAGAGACGATGAGGACAAGAACAAGACCGCGATGGACAAGCAGAAAGGGCAGTATGGCACGCAGATAAATCTATCCGCACTCATGAGACTGCTGAGGGGCGAGGATACGGACTGGAGAGACGACGATCTTCTCATGTCTCTGGGCTTTCTGGACCCTCTCAACGCCATAATGACCACCGGGGCGCTCATGGCAGAGGATCTGAAGGACGGAAGCGCGGGAGTTGGCACTTTCGTCAGGGACTCTCTTGAAGGCACCATACAATCCTTGCTTGATCTGCCCGTTATGGACACGATATCCGACATGGTTCAGGCCTATGAATACTCGGATGCTGACACCGCCGGGGGAAAGGCGATTGATGCAATCGCGGAGCTTGGCGCGGGCACAGTGTCCGGTCTGGTGCCCAATGCCCTGAAGGGAATTGCGCAGGGGACGGATCTGACGCAGAGGAATGCCTATACAAGCCGGGATCTTCTGAACCAGACGATAGACGAGATAAAGGCCGGTATTCCCGGACTGCGCCAGACTCTTCCGGCGAAGACAGACAGCTACGGAAACGATATGACCTACGGGGAGGATTCGACCGACTGGTTTATCAATATGATGAACACCAATATTCTTCCCGGCTCCATGACGAAATACAGCGAAACGGAGCTTGAAAACGAGCTTGACAGGCTGTATGACGAGACGGGGCTTGCCTCGGCATATCCGGACCGAAAGGCTCCGAACAGGTTTACCTACAACGGCGAGACCTATGAGATGAGCGCAGAGCAGAAAACGCAGTTCCAAAGCAAATACGGCGAGGTGTATCTTGAGACGGCCAACGACTTTATTGCCTCGGAAATTTACGACATACTTGACGGGAACGAAAAGGTCGAGGCGATGCAGGAGATCAAGGAATACGCCAAGGATGCGGCCAAGGCAGAAATAGCCGGGCAGACAGCGGAACAGGCGGACGTTGCCGGGCTGTCCGACCCGGCGGCGTATATAGTGGCTCACATGATGCTTAACGACGCCAACAGGACGAATGACTGGTCAGACATCGAGGCGCTGTTTGAATCCGGCGTTGACGTTCCCGAGGATGTTGCCGACAAGCTCGGCACGGACTATGCGAAGAACAGGTCCGTTTATGACGCGGGCATCGATCTTGACCAGTATCACGAGATCAAGGGCGCATTCAACGACGGGTATAAGGCAGCGACGGACGGCGACGACGCCACCACGCCCGATTATACCGCCATCGACGCGGCTATCGACGCTTACAACAGACTCAGACAGAACCAGAGAGACGTTATTGACAATGTTCTGAACACAATGGCGCTTAACAGGGCGGCAGGCGCGGCGGCGAAGGGCATAGACACCGAGAAGTGGTTCGACATCGTCAACGCCTATAAGGACATCAACAAAGACGAGAGCAAAAACGCGACCGCAAAGCAGACGGAGCTTGAGTATGTCATCGACATGATCCGCGGTCTGACTCCGGGCCAGAAGGAATATGCCAAGGATGCGTTCACCTATTCCACTGTCATCGGCGCGGACGCAGACAAGTATAACGCACTGGCAGATGCCGGTCTCAGGCCCGAACACGCCAAGGCCGTGTTCGACTCCGTTGCCGCGCTGACACCGGAGGCAGGGGAAAACACCGTCAGTACGGCGCAGAAGATCCAGGCGATAAGCGGCACAAAGGGCCTGACAGACACGGAAAAATACAAGGCGTTCAGCGAATACTCCGGGCTTTCCAGCGGCCAGAGAGACAAGGCCGCGACCGCGCAGGCCTACGGCGTGCCCGCAGACGTCTATGCCGAAGCCTTTGGCGCAGTGGCGCAGGCGCGGAAAAACAAGGGCTCAAGCAGCCTTTCCGGCGCGGAGATCAGCGCCGCTCTGTCCGGAGTGGACAGGGAATATGCATCCGTGCTGATAAGAATATTCAGCTCATCAAGATATCTGGAATGGGTATATGCGGAGTGAAATGCGTTCACGCTATTGCAAAGAACGGCTCCTGCGGCTATAATACTGTGGAACGTGAACGGTGAATGAAATGCATTATGGTTAGCACGGTGGTTAGCAAAACACGAAAATTCATTGATATTTCAACAAAAATCGGTACCCCTGCTAAGGGAGTAGTCGGTGATGAGCCGAGCATGGGTTCAAATCCCATCTTCTCCGCCAAAAGTACCGGAAAGTTTTCCGGTACTTTTTTATTTACCGGAAGAAATACACAAACGAACGGAGGCAGCGACTTGGAAGAGTATAATAACCGGATGTCCGGACAGAGACCGTGGCAGGAAACGCAGCGACAGAATGATGCGCTTGTAAAACAGAACAGACTTTTGTGTATAATTGCCGCGATATGCGCTGCGATGTTCCTGGTCAGCATCGTGTGCATGGCCGTTATAGTTCCCCCGGCCGCCAGGTTTTTCGGCAGCATCTCGGATCTGGGCGACAATATTTCTCTGGCGGACATTGCCGACACCCTTGAAGATGTTGAACTGCTGATCGCGGAAAGCCGAGAAGGAGTACAGCAGGCGGCAGAAAAAATCGAGAATTTCGATGTGGATACACTCAATGACACGATAGAATCGCTCAACGCGATAATCGAGCCGCTTGCAAACCTGTTCGGGAAAAAATAAACTTCCGGCATATATTCGCGCTGTATACGTACGCAGCGCACAGCCGCGCAATTCCCATACGGCAGCCGAAAGTGTCTTGCGATTCGCTCAATTGTGCGATATAATAGCTCTGCCATCGGAAGAAAAGAACGGAAAGCACATGGAAGCGCCAAGTAAAAGACAGAGGAGACGCGCATTGTGAACGAGAATATTGCAAAGCTCAACAGTATGATATGCGAAAGCCGGAATATCGTGTTTTTCGGCGGCGCGGGAGTCAGTACGGAATCGGGCATACAGGATTTCCGCAGCGTCGACGGGCTGTATAATCAGAAATACGAATACCCTCCCGAGACAATGCTCAGCCATAGCTTTTTTGTGCGCGAGCCGGAGGCGTTTTACAGGTTTTATCATGACAAACTCGTCGTAAAGGACGCAAAGCCCAACGCGGCGCATTTCAAGCTTGCGGAGCTCGAGAGGGCCGGAAAGCTGAAAGCCGTGATAACGCAGAATATTGACGGCCTGCATCAGATGGCGGGCAGCCGGAATGTCCTTGAGCTGCACGGCTCAGTACATCGCTGCTACTGCTCGAAATGCGGAAAGGGCTATGACGAAGCGTATATAAACGACTGTGCGGGCGTTCCCTACTGCACCTGCGGAGGAGTGGTCCGTCCCGACGTCGTCCTATATGAGGAAGGGCTGGACAGCGCGGTCATACAGAGGTCTATTGAGGCTATTGAAAAAGCCGATATGCTTATCATCGGCGGGACGTCGCTGGTCGTATATCCTGCTGCCGGACTTATCGATTTTTACCGCGGTGACAAGCTCGTGCTTATAAACAGGGATGCAACGAGTCAGGACAGCGCAGCCTGCCTTGTGATACGCGATAAGATCGGAGAGGTATTCTCCCAGATCAGGGTGGATGTATGAGGATAAATGTTCTTGGCGTCGGGTTTGACGATCTGACGCTTGATGAAGCCGTTGACAGAGCTTTTGAGCTTATCGGGCAGCGGCGCGGGGCTTATGTGGTAACGCCCAATCCGGAAATAGTCCAGCTGTGCAGGTCTGACGAGACCGCACGCGAAGCGGTAAACAACGCGGACCTGGTGCTGGCGGATGGGATAGGGATCATAAAGGCGGCGTCGATACTTGGCACACCGCTGAAGGATCGCGTTCCCGGGATAGATTTTGCACAGGCGATGTTTGCAAGGCTTGCGCAGACGGGTGGGACCGTGTTTCTGTTCGGCGCCAGACCCGGTGTTGCACAGCTTGCGGCCGAAAAGCTTTCGGAGCGCTTCGCCGGACTCAGGATCGTCGGAACAAACGACGGGTATTTTGACGACGATGCACCGATAATCGAAAAAATAAACAGCGCCAAACCGGATTTTCTGCTTGTTTGCCTCGGGGCTCCAAAGCAGGAAAAATGGATGCTTGAAAACAGAGCGTCGTTTGACGTCGGATTGATGGCCGGGCTTGGCGGGAGCCTTGACGTTTTTTCGGGCACGGTCCGAAGAGCGCCTGAGGCATGGCGTAAAATGGGGCTCGAGTGGCTCTACAGGCTGCTGAAAGAACCCAGGCGCATAGGGCGCATGGCAAAGCTGCCCCTGTTTCTTGTTGACGCAGCAGCAGAACGACTTGGAGGTAAAAAGCGATGAGCGGAAAGCTGATCGTCCTGGAGGGTATCGACGGAAGCGGTAAGTCTACTCAGTATGCAAGACTCTGTGAGCATCTGGACAGCGATGGCATCCGGTTCAAAAGAGTTGTTTTTCCGCGCTATGATAATGAGTCGTCGGCGCTTATAAGGATGTATCTGGCCGGAGACTTCGGAAAAAAGCCGTCGGATGTCAACGCATATGCCGCGTCTGCGTTCTATGCTGTGGACAGATACGCTTCGTTCAAGACCGACTGGGGAGAATGGTATGAAAAAGGCGGGATAGTGCTTTGCGACAGGTATACGACCAGCAATGCATGTCATCAGGGGTCAAAGCTTTCCGAGAAAGAGCTTCCCGATTTTCTGAACTGGCTTGCCGAGTTTGAGTATGTTCAGCTGGAACTTCCGCGTCCCGATCTCGTCATATACCTGAATACGGAGCTGTCACTGTCTCTTGAACAATTGAGGGACAGGCAAAAGGGGACTGACACAAAAGGTGATATACACGAAAACAATGTTGAATATCTTCGACAGACGCTCCGAACGGGCAGATATGCCGCGGCGCATTATGGCTGGCGCGTGGTTGACAGCATTGCCGGCGGATGCAGAAGAAGCATAGAAGATATTCACGAGGAGATATACTCGGCAATTTTGGAGGCAATAAGATAAAAATGGACATCCAACAGACAAAACATCAGATAAGAGTCGCCGCGGGTTCGCGGCTTGCTGCGATCGACCGGTTTTATTTCATCGAGAGCAACAAAGACATATTGTATATGCTGCTTACAGTTCCGGAATACAAGGAAGCGAAGCGCGTGTTCACATATTACAGCATCTCCAAAGAGGTGGATACCCGCGCGATGATAGGCGGAGCGCTGAAATCCGGCAAACAGGTTTTCCTTCCCGCAACATTCGGCGGCGGTAAGATGGAATTCCGCGAATATAAAGAAGGCGACGAGCTCGTAAAGGGCAGACTCAATATTCCGGAGCCGCGCGAAGGAGCGCCTGTTTCGGAACCCGAGGACGGGGATGTTCTGATAGTTCCCGCGCTGGTCTATGACCTGGAAGGATACAGGCTCGGATATGGAGCCGGCTATTATGACAGGTATCTTGCCGGATGCAAGGGCTTCACTATCGGTCTTTGCAGAAGCAGGATGATGATGGGCGCACTTCCCAGAGAAGAACACGATATACCCGTTAAGTGCATCGTCACTGAAACAAAAATCGCGAGACCCGAATAAGGGTCCCGCGAAATGGCAATGTTTATCTATATCTGATTTTTTCGCTCCGGCCCGAGCGCTCAGCAGCCGCAGCCGCAGCCGCCGCAGTTGTTGCCGCAGCTGTTGTTGCAGCCGCAGCCGCCCCAGCCGCCGAA
>CAKSXP010000125.1 GCA_934515035.1 uncultured Oscillospiraceae bacterium | reverse complement strand
ACCCTAACTAAGCTCCCTTTTATCTTTTGCGTGGCTGGAGAAATCTTCTTCAATTCACTGTCCTGCTTATTTTTAAAAAGGAACCCGCGGAAAATTTATAACCAAAACCATCTCAGGCAGTCGATATTCCGCGGCGGGAAAATGATAAATTTCGATTTCCTTTCAGAAAGGGGTATTGACTTTTTCTCTCGTCTATGATATAGTAAATCTCGCTGTTAACCGCGTCAGTTTGCTGGTGTAGCTCAGTCGGTAGAGCAGCTGATTTGTAATCAGCAGGTCGGGGGTTCGAATCCGTCCACCAGCTCCAACCTGCTCTGCTGAAAATTCAATACGGAGGAGTTCCCGAGTGGCCAAAGGGGGCAGACTGTAAATCTGTTGTCAGTGACTTCGGTGGTTCGAATCCACCCTCCTCCACCAAAAATCCCGAATGCAACAGCATTTGGGATTTTTAGCTTTTTTGCTCCTTCGCTTAAAACTTACCAAAGGGAGGCCATGCCATGAAACCCATTGCTATCGATGATTTCTGTAATCTGAGCTTTATCTCCGGCGTTGAATTTTCGCCTTCCGGCTCAAACCCTGCTTTGCCGTTACGACCGCCGGCAAGAAAGAAAACAAATATCTCACCAGCCTCTACGTCAGGAAGGACGGAGCCATACGCCGCCTTACCTCCGGCGGAAAGGATTCCGGCTTCTTCTGCTACACGGACGACGATACGGTCATTTTCCGCAGCAGCCGCGGCGACGGAAAGGAGCCCTCGGTCTCCAGCCGTTTTTACAGGATAAGCCTTCTCGGCGGCGAGGCCGAGCCCGCGTTCACGCTGCCCATCCCCGTTTCACAGCTTGTCCCGCTCAAGGACGGCCGCTTTCTCGCCCTGGGCACGACCTTCCCCGGATACGAGGAGCTTTACACCGGCGACAAAAAGCTTACGGAAGCCTATCTCAAATCCGTAAAGGAAAACGAGGACTATGAGGAAGTCACCCAGCTCCCCTGGTGGTGGAACGGCGGCGGCTTCGTCTCCGGCGCTTACACATCGCTGTTCTGCTACGACCCCGTTAAAAACGCGCTCACAAGGCTGACGGAAACGGGACTCGACATTTCGGACCTCAAGCTCGACGCGGACGGCAGCGCGGCTTATTTCAGCGCCGTCGATGTGACCGTTCCGATGCCGGAGCACTTCGGCGGTGAAACTCTCTTCCGTCTGGATCTTGCCTCCGGCGAGACCAGCCGCATAGCGGAAAGCCGCGAGGGCTTCCGCATCCTGTCCTATGAGCTTGGCGCTTCCTTCGTGCTGCTGCTCGTTTCGGACGATAAATTCGGTCTGAACACCGACCCGGATTTCTTCACGATGGCCTACGGCACCTGGGAGATAACGCCCTATGCCGTATACGGCTTTGCCCCCGGCAGCTCCGTCGGCTCCGATGTGCGCTACGGCGGAGGCCGCGCCGCGAAAATGATCGGCGATACATATTATTTCATCTCCACGCGCTTTGACAGCGCCGGGCTTTACAAACTTGAGAACGGCGCGGTCTCTCCGGTCATCGAAAGGCCGGGCTCTATCGACTGCTTTGACATGAGCGGCGGCAGCATGCTTCTCTGCGCCATGTGGGACATGCGCCCGCAGGAGCTTTATGACGAAAAGTGCCGCCGGGTCAGTTCCTTCAACACAAAGGCCCTGCGCGGAAAATATGTCGCCCGCCCCGAACCGCTCAACATCACGACCGCCGGACACGAGATCCACGGCTTTGTTCTCCGCCCCATCGACTTTGACCCCGAAAAGAAATACCCTGTCATACTCGATGTCCACGGCGGACCCAAGACCGTATACGGCGAAGTGTTCTACCACGAGATGCAGTATTGGGCCGGCAAGGGCTACGCCGTTATTTTCTGCAACCCGACGGGCTCCGACGGGCGCGGCGAATTTATGGACATCCGCGGCAAATACGGCACGGTCGATTTTGACGACATCATGGCCTTCTGCGACGCCGCCCTTGAAAAGCACCCCTGGATGGACGCGGACAACTTCTTTGAGACCGGCGGTTCCTACGGCGGCTTCATGACCAACTGGATCATAACCCATACCGACCGCTTCCGCGCCTGTGCCAGCCAGCGCTCCATATCCAACTGGATATCCTTCTACGGCGTGTCCGACATCGGCCCCTCCTTCGCCGAGGACCAGTGCGCCGCATCGGTATGGCCTTCGCCGGAAAAGCTGTGGCAGCACAGCCCGCTGAAGTATGCCGCCCAGTGCAGGACCCCGACCCTGTTCATCCACTCCTTCGAGGACTACCGCTGTCCGATCGACCAGGGCTATCAGATGTATTCGGCGCTCGTGACCCACGGCGTCGAGAGCAGAATGGTCTGCTTCAAGGGCGAGAACCACGAGCTGTCCCGAAGCGGCAAGCCCCTGCACCGCATCAAGCGTCTGAGCGAGATAACCGGGTGGTTCGATTCCCACCGCGGCTGAACTTTGGCCGTTTCCTTCGTCAGCACGGTTTTTTGTGCACAAATGTGTGACAGTCACTCTTGATATGTTTCTCCATGCATTGTAAAATGAACATACCGTCTATGCTCAATCAAAGAAAGAAAAAGGAGTAATGCAAATGGACAAATTCTTCAGCATCCGCGAGCGCGGATCGAATGTAAGGCTGGAAATAATCGGCGGCCTTACGACCTTCTTCGCAATGGCATACATTCTGTTTGTCAATCCGACCCAGGTCGCCGCGGGCGGAGCCACCGGCTGGCTCGTCGAGCTTGGCGCACCGGCCGAAGTTATGGGGCAGATATGGAACGCGGTGTATATCGCCTCCATCCTCGTCGCCATTGCCGGCACTCTTCTGATGGCGCTGTATGCGCGTATGCCCTTTGCACAGGCCTGCGGAATGGGTCTGAACGCTTTCTTCTGCACCTGCTTTGTCTCTGCCGCGTTCTTCTCCGGCACCGACGTCGTCGCAGGCTACCAGTCCGGTCTGGTCATCATTTTCCTGTCCGGTATCGTGTTCCTCATTCTCTCCGCCACCGGCCTTCGCAGCTATATCGCAAAGGCCATGCCCGAGGCTCTCAAGCAGGCTATTCCCGCCGGTATCGGCCTGTTTATCGCGTTCATCGGTTTCCAGAACGCGGGCGTCATCCAGGCAAACCAGTATACTCTGCTCCAGTTCTTCGATTTCCACAGCATCATCGCCAAGGTCGGGACCGACGGCTTCACCGCCGCCAACGCTCTTGCCGAGTGTGCTCCCGCGCTCGTCGCGCTGATCGGTCTGCTCCTCATCGGCATCTTCTCCCACTATAAGCTCAAGGGCGCCGTCATCCTCGGCATCCTCGTGAGCACCGTGCTGTACTACCTCATGACATGGCAGCTCCCGTCCTTCGACGTCAGCCAGATCGGCCAGTCCTTCCACGACTTCGGCGAGATCGGCTTCCTCGGCCTGTTCAACGCCGACGCCTGGCACAACGCCTTCTTCTCCCCCTATGTCGGCGGCATATTCTCGGCCATCGTCCTGATAATCTCCTTCTGCCTCGTCGATATGTTCGACACCGTCGGCACGCTCTACGGAACCGCCTCCGAGGCCGGAATGCTCGATGAAAACGGCGACCCCATCGCCGTTGACAAGTGCATGCTCTGCGACTCGATCGGAACCGTGACCGGCGCCGTTCTCGGCACCTCGACCTGCACGACCTTCGTCGAGTCCGCCTCCGGCGTTGCCGCCGGTGCGAGAACCGGTCTTGCCAGCCTTGTGACCGCCGCGTGCTTTGTCGTGTGTCTGTTCCTCAGCCCGCTGGCAAGCATAATCCCCTCCTGCGCCACCGCACCGGCGCTGATCTTTGTCGGCGTCCTGATGCTCAAGAGCTTTGCAAAGGTCGACATGAGCGATTACCGCTGCGCGGTGCCCGCCTTCCTCACGCTTATCATGATGCCGATGACCTATTCCATCTCCAACGGTATCGGTATCGGCTCCATCGCCTATGTCATACTGACGCTCTTTGCAAAGAAGTATTCAAAGCGTGATATCGTCATTACGATAATCGCCATTCTCTTCATCTTCAAGTTTGTGACCGTCTCGATGTAACGGCACACTGCATGTTCCGTTTTCCCGGAGAGTCCGTTTTCCCGGACTCTCCGGGAATTTTTTATGCCCGGCTGTCAGAGCAGTCCGGCTCTGTCCTGCATGACGACATATGCCTCGCGCGTCAGCGGCCTGCGCCAGTTAAAGGCTCCGCTGCCGTCGCCCTGCACTATGCCCTTCTCGACCGCCTTCTCGGCTGCCTCCTTAGCCCATGCGGCCGGTTCGTCCTTCGCCGTCTCGGACATGTATCTGTCCATGTATTCAACAAACTGTTCATAGCTCATCTCTTCATCCTCCTCTCCCCGCTCATCCCGAACGGCTTCGCGAAAATCGTCCATCGTGACGCCCTCCCAGCGGAACCAGTGGGCCGTGTCCGCGTGGTTGTCGCCGTAGCCGCGCGCGTGTGCCTCCGCGTGGGACAATATAACGCCGTCGGCCATCGGGTCCAGCCCGAATCTGCCGCAGAGCATCGCAAACAGCCGCACGGTATTTTTCCAGACCTTTTGGAAATACCCCGGCACGGGCTCATAGCGGACGATAACGCTGCCGCTGCTGTTGTAGACCAGCCCCAGGGGCTCGCACATCTCAACGCCGATATGAGTCGTGTTGAGCGTTCCCCGGCTCCCTCTCCCGACGTGTCCCGCCTTTTTTGTCCACGGCAGACACTGCACGACCCTGCGGTCGTCCACTGCCGCATGTATGCTCGCGCCGCGGTTCGGCGCGTCGAAAAAGTCCCTGATATACCGCGCGTCCTTACCCGGCCATGCGGTCGAGTGCAGCACGATCCCTTTCGGAACGATGGAGCCGTTGTTCCATCCGTCCGATCTAGTCGTGTAACTTACCTCAATTTCCGTAGCGTCCCGCTCCTTTCCCGATCACCACGGTCTCCGACCCCGCCAGCGCGGCCTTCTCGTCGATGCTCAGCTCGTCAAAAAGACCGCGGAAACAGGATTCGCAAACCAGAACCTCTCTACCTCTCACGCCTGCCCAGGAAAAAGCCCGCTCGCCGGGCTCCAGGACCGCGCCGCATTCTTCACAGCGCGGCCCTCTTCCGCCGTTCGGGTCTCCGTCCCTGAGCACGCGTCCGATCTCCGGCATCTCCTCGCAGTTTCTGTACATATACCACCCGTTCCTTTATGCAATTGCGTTTCCACGCTTTCATAATATACGCAAACGCAGAACATGTCAAGTACTTTCTTATGCATTTGCCTAATTATTCTGTTGACTCATTATATTAATTATGATATATTTGTTTCAACCACAGGAAGGGAGCGTATGTTTTATGATAGGGACCATGCTCAAAAAGCTGCTGGACGAGCGCGGAATGACAGTCAGCGAGCTCGCGCGCAGAAGCGGAACGAGTCCCCAAACGCTTTACAGCATAATAGGCCGCGACAATATGAAGATCAGCTTCGACCTGCTTCTGCGCATTTGCAGCGAGCTGAAGGTCCCCGTAGAAATATTCTATGACGGAGAGGCCCGTTCCGCTCTTCCCAGCGCCGAGGAACAGGCGCTGCTGGACGATTTCCGCGCCCTGGACGAGCACGGCAAGCGCACGGTGAAGCTCGTCGCCGGTTCGGAGCTGGAGCGCGTCAATTCCGCCCTTCCCAGGTCCGGATCAATCACAAAGATCATTCCTCTGTACTACACTCCCGCCGCCGCCGGCTACGCCTCTCCCGCTCTGGGCGACGATTACGAGGAATATGAGGTGCCTGCGGACTCCGAGGCGGACTTTGCCGCCCGCATCAGCGGAGACAGCATGGAGCCCGTCATACCGGACGGATCGACCGTGCTTGTAAAGCGCGGCGCGATACTCCGCGACGGCGAGGTCGGCCTGTTCTTCGTGGACGGCGATATGAAATGCAAGCAATTCTGCC
>CAKSXP010000124.1 GCA_934515035.1 uncultured Oscillospiraceae bacterium | reverse complement strand
ATCTCGACCTGCTCGGAAAGTTCGGCAACGTCAAATTTGAATAGCTATTTTTTCACATAACAGGAGGAACCAACTTATGGCTAAAGGTGGATTCAGAGGAATGCCCGGCGGCATGAACCAGGCAAATATGATGCGCCAGGCGCAGAAAATGCAGCAGGAAATACTCAAGATGCAGCAGCAGCTTGAGGAGACCGTATATACCGCGACCTCCGGCGGAGGCGTTGTCACCGCAACGGTAAGCGGCAAGCGCGAGCTGAACTCGCTGGCCATCGACCCCGAAGCGGTCGATCCCGAGGATGTCGAAATGCTCCAGGACCTTATTGTCGCGGCCGTCAACGAGGCTCTTCGCAAGGCGGAGAACGAGGCGGCAAACAGCATGTCCAAGTTCACCGGCGGACTTAATCTCGGCTTTTGATAAGAAATGGATATCACAGTTATCGGCTGCGGGCGCTGGGGCAGCTTTATTGCGTGGTATCTTGACAAGATAGGTCACCGCGTTTCTCTCTATGGCCGGGAGAACTCCGCCCATATGCGGCGCTTTATCGCCAGCCGCAGCAACGACTATCTGACCCTGCCGGAGAGCGTTCACCTTGTCACCGACCTGTCACAGGCCGTCGCAGATTCGGAAACGATCGTCATCTCCATAAACTCGCAGGGACTTTCCGGACTTATGGAAGAGCTCCGTCCGTTCGACCTTCGCGGGCGCAGCTTTGTGCTCTGCATGAAGGGCATCGAGATCGGCACGGGCCGCCGCCTGTCCGAGATCGTCGCGGGAGCCATGGATCCGTCCAGCCACGTTGCGGTCTGGCTCGGGCCCGGGCACGTTCAGGAATTCTGCCGCGGCATTCCCAACTGCATGGTCATCGACTCTGAGGAGGACGACGTCAAGGAGCGTCTCATTTCCTCATTCTCCGGACCCCTCATCCGTTTCTATTACGGCAACGATATGATTGGAAACGAGATCGGCGCCGCAGCGAAAAACGTTGTCGGTATCGCCGCCGGAGCTCTGGACGGGCTCGGCCGGACTTCGCTCAAGGGTGCTTTGATGTCCCGCGGCACACGCGAAGTTGCGCGCCTCATCTCCGCAATGGGTGGAAACGAGCTCTCGGCCTACGGTCTGTGCCACCTCGGCGATTATGAGGCTACCGTCTTTTCCGAACACAGCCACAACCGGCGCTTCGGCGAAATGTTCGCGCGCGGCGAAAAATTCGACAAGCTGGCCGAGGGCTACTACACCGTTCCGGCAATGGTCGACCTTGGCAATAGATACGGCGTTGAGCTTCCGATATGTCTGGCTATCTACCGCTGTCTTTATGAGGGCGCGAATCTTCACACTGAGATATCACAGCTCTTCACGAGAAGTCTCAAAAAAGAATTCTGACATAAACGGCAGAGCCGGCGATCCGGCATTCGCCGGGAATAACGTCAAAACGCCTGTGGTCATCTTGACCGCGGGCGTTTTTTTCTTTATAATGGATACATCGGATGACAAGGGCAGACACGCTTGTCATCCGATGGTACACAATAAACAAAGTGAGGTATGGCCAATGCTAAAGGAGTTTGGACTCAGCGAAACCGAGCCCGGTCTGGAAATAACCGAGACATACATAGAAGAGGATCTCAGGTATAACCCCGAGTGTCCCTGTCCGACACGCACCTGCCCACAGCACGGTTTCTGCAAGATCTGTGTCCGGCATCACCGCGAGCTCTGCCAGGTCAACGGCAACGAAGAGCCGCACGAGATCGAGGAGCCGGAGGACGGCAGCTATCCGATGGACCACAGCAAGCCGCTGTGCCAGCGCATACCCAGACAGAAGAATACGGAGGTGCTGTAACATGACCAAGCTCAAGGAACTGGCTGTCGGCACCGAGGTCGTCGAGCAGCGCTCAAAGCTCGTTTTTCTCGTCGCTGCACAGGATCATCCCGGATACAGTGGAACTACGCTCGTCTCCCGCGACGTTATACGCTGCGCCTGCTTCGACGCGGCGGAACCCTGCGGCAAGAAGCAGAATTATTTCGAGGCTACCGGCAAATACGGCCGCAACGACTACGCCCTTTCCAACATAAACGCCTGGCTCAATTCGGGCGAGCAGTTCTGGTATAAGCCCAGTCACGAGCTTGACCAGCCGCCGCGCCGCGGCTTTCTGCGCTATGACGAGCAGCCGAACGCCGATGCAAACGGCTTTCTGAGAGAGCTTGACCCGCGCTTCGAGGCCGCCATTCTCGAGAGCGACGTTCCAACGCTCTTCCGCACGCGCAAGGAGCAGGGCGAGGTCCGCACTGTCAAGGCCCGCGTTTTTCTGCCCAGCCGCACCGAGATCGGCTTCGGCGGCGAATCCGGCATCGAGGACGGCTCCGCTCTTCCGCTTTTTGAGGGCCGCGCCCACCTCAAGGCAAAGCCCACCGAGTATCAGATGAGCATTTTCGGCCGCAGCTGGAACCCCGGATGGGACTTCGGCAAGCGCGGCAGCGCACCCCTCGGCGCGCCGCAGATATTTGACCCCAAATACAGCTGGTGGTACTGGACGCGCACGCCGCATCTGGCCTATGCATATCTCGTCCGCGTCATGAGCGCCAACGGCGCGTTCTCCTATGCGCTGGCTCATAACGACATCGTCGGCGTCCGTCCAATGATGAATGTCGATGGGGGCTATGCCCTCGGAGACGGTCTGGAGCTTTGCGAATGACCGCTTCCGCACGGCCGTAAACTGCATGACAAAACACAAATATCCGGAGTCTGCAAAAGCACAGGCTCCGGATATTTTTATATGTTATGTGTTGTGCTTTGGGGATCACTCAGCCTTGGGCCAGGCTTCCATAAGCGCCGGGATGACCTGATACAGGTCTCCGACAAGACCATAGTCCGCGACCTTGAAGATCGGTGCATCGGGGTTCTTGTTGATCGCAATGATAGTGTTGGAGGTCTGCATTCCGGCGAGATGCTGTATTGCACCGGATATTCCGCAGGCGATGTAGATCTTCGGCTTGACGGTGGTTCCCGTCTGTCCGACCTGATAGGCGTTGTCTATCCAGCCCGCGTCAACAGCGGCGCGGGAAGCGCCGACGGCGGCGCCGAGCTGATCTGCAAAGGCGCGGATGAGATCGAAGCCCTCTGCGGAGCCGAGACCGCGGCCGCCGGACACGATGATATCGGCGTCGGTCAGAGAGACAGTCTCGCCGACATCCTTCACGACCTTGAGTATCTTCGTGCGGATATCATCCTCCGCAAACACTGTGTCGAGCTTCACCGTCTCGAACTTGTGTTCGGCGTCAAACGCCGCCTTCTGCATAACGCCGCGGCGGACGGTCGCCATCTGCGGACGATGATTGGGGGTTATGATGGTCGCCATCAGGTTGCCGCCGAATGCGGGGCGGGTCTGGTGCAGCTCATGAGTTTCGGGATCTATATCGAGTCCCGTGCAGTCGGCTGTCAGGCCGGTGTTGACCTTGACGGCGATGCGCGGCGCCAGGTCGCGTCCGATATACGTCGCGCCGTACAGCACTATTTCGGGCTTATATTTCTCAATCGCTTCGCTGACTACCTTTGCATAGCCGTCGGTGGTGTATATCTCAAGCTCGGGCCTGTCGGCAACATAGACCACGTCCGCGCCGTATGCGCCAAGCTCTTTCACCATCGAATCCGTGCCATTGCCGCAGAGCAGTGCGCACAAGCGGCAGCCAAGGTCGCTCGCGAGCTTGCGTCCCTCGCCAAGAAGCTCTGCAACGACGGGGCTGAGTGCGCCCTCGCGCTGCTCGGCAAACACCCACACATCCTTATAATCGCTGAAGTTTTTTTTGCCGTTTTCCTCTGCGTCGGACTGGAGCGCGCCGAATTTGCACACGCTGAGGCAGGAACCGCAGCCGATGCAGGCGGAGCCTATCTTCGCCTTGCCACCGTCCATTGTAATGGCGCCGTACGGGCAGGACCTTGTGCACAGAGTGCAGCCCTTGCATTTATCTTCAATAACATAAACTGCCATCTTTATCTCCTCCTCAAACTATGTGCTTTTCAGTCATTGCGGAGATAAGCTCGGAGGCCATCTCCCTGGGCGTGCCGCGGAACATGGTTCCGGCGCCCTTCGGCGCGGGAGTGAACGAGCGCAGCACCTTGTCGGGAGAGGCGTCCAGGCCGACCTGTGCGGGGTCAACGGGCACGTCCCTGACGCTCCAGACGGTCACATCTTTTTCATATGCGTCAAAAATACCGGAAACACTCATGTATCTCGGCGTGTTGAGTTCCTTGACAGCAGAGAGCAGAACGGGAGTTTTGACCTCAATGAGCTGATATCCGTCCTCAAGCTTGCGCTCGACGGTCAGCGTGTCTCCGTCCACATCCACCTTCTGGACGTATGTTACCTGCGGTATTCCAAGGCGCTCCGCGATCTGCGGTCCGACCTGTGCGGTGTCGCCGTCGATGGCCTGACGTCCGCAAAAGACAATGTCTACGGGGCCGTACCGGCGTATGGCCGCCGCCAGCGCATTCGAAGTAGCCCAGGTGTCGGCGCCGGCAAATGCACGGTCAGAGAGCAGTATCGCCTCGTCCGCGCCCATCGCCAGGCACTCGCGCAGCATTATATCAGCCTGGAACGGGCCCATGGAGAGAACGGCGACTGTCGTGCCGGGGTTGTTCTCCTTTATGCGCAGCGCTTCCTCCAGCGCGTTTGCGTCATCGGGGTTGAGTATGCTCTCAACGCCGTCGCGGATGAGCGTGCCCTTGACGGGGTCTATCTTAACGTTGTTCGTATTGGGAACCTGTTTTGCACAGACAAGAATTCTCATATCCAGACTTCCTTTCTCACTTCTTCATCAGCGCATTGGCGATGACCATCAGCTGAACCTCGCTGGTACCTTCATACAGCGGCATGATACGCAAATCGCGGTAGAAGCGCTCTATCGCAAAGCCATGCATGAACCCGTAACCGCCGTGGATCTGCAGGCATTTATAAGCGACTTCGTTTGCGACCTCGGACATATAATACTTCGCCATGGAAGCCTGCTGGAGAACGTTTTCGCCGCGGTCGATGCCCTGAGCCGCGCTGTAAATGAGCTGGCGGCCGGCTTCGGTGCGCGCGGCCATATCCGCGATCTTGAACTTTGTGTTCTGGAACTGCCCGATGGGCTTTCCGAACTGAACACGCTCGCCGGCATATTTTATTGCCTCGTCAAGGCAGCCCTGTGCGCCGCCGAGAGACTGTGTTGCAACATTGATCCTGCCGGTGCTGAGTCCGGCGGAGGCTATCTTCCAGCCGTCGCCGACATTGCCGATCAGGTTTTCGCGCGGAACGCGGACATTGTCAAAGATAAGGTCGCAGGTACCGGAAGCGTGGATACCGAGCTTATCCTCTCTCTTCCCTTTGGAGAAGCCTTCCCATCCGGCCTCGACAATAAAAGCGGAGAGCACCTTTTTTCCGCCGGCCTGCGGGACCTGTGCAAAAACGGTTGCAAAATCGCAGGCCGGTCCCATGGTTATGAAGGTCTTGCGTCCGTTGAGGATGAAGTGGTCTCCGTCCTCCTCAGCCGTGGTTATTATGGCGCTGGTATCGGAGCCCGCGTCAGGCTCGGTGAGCGCGAAAGCTGCCTTTTTCTTGCCCTCGGCAAGCGGGCGCAGATATTTCTGCTTTTGCTCTTCGTTTCCGCACTTATATATCGGCTTACCCGTAAGCGAGTTGCCCATAAGGAGCGTACTTGCTGAAACATGCTTGCGGCAGAATTCCTCCGTTATCAGAACATAGGAGAAAAAGTCTCCGCCCGCACCGCCGTATTCCTTTGGTATCGCAATACCGGTAAGGCCGTATCTTGCGCACTTTTCCCAGATCTGTTCGGGGTATTCTCCGTTTTCTTCCGCCTCATCAATGACAGGCACAAGCTCGTTCTCGGCAAAATCCCGCGCGAGCTTCTGTATCAGCTGATGCTTCTGATCCAGCATTATTTATCGACTCCTTTTTAT
>CAKSXP010000123.1 GCA_934515035.1 uncultured Oscillospiraceae bacterium | reverse complement strand
CTTGGATATTTTCTTATTTTCATTTTTTCGCCCTCCCTTAGAACAGACTGGTCTCGGAGAACTTTCTGCTGATGGTGTTCGCGATAAGGAGCAGCAGGAAGTTGATAACGGAGTTAAACAGACCAACAGCAGTGGAGTAACCGTAGTCGGAATCCTGAATACCTTTTCTGTAAACAAAGGTGCTGATAACGTCTGCCGTTTCGTAAATGAGGGGATTGTACAGAAGAAGAATTTTATCCATACCGATTGCCAGCAGCTGTCCGAGTCTGAGGATGAGCATGATGACTATGGTAGAGGAAATTCCGGGAAGCGTAACATGCAGAGTCTGCTTCCAGCGGCCCGCGCCATCGATACGCGCTGCTTCGTAAAGTTCCTGATCGACGCCCGAGAGAGCTGCAAGATATATGATTGAGCCGTAGCCCAGCCCCTGCCACATACTGGTCGCCACATAGATCGTTCGGAAGTAGCTGGAAACTGAAAGCAGGTTTTTCTTTTCAACAAGACCTATCGCGCTCAGGGCATTGGTAATGACGCCCTCCGTTGCGACAAAGTCGATAACTATACCAGCCATAACGACCATGGAGATAAAGTATGGCATGTAGCTGATGGTCTGAATGACCTTCTTAAAATACTTGTTTCCGACTTCGTTGAGCAGCAAAGCCAGAATGATCGGAGCCGGGAAGTTGAACAGCAGGTCAAAGAAACTAAGCAAAAACGTATTTCTGAGCAGTCACCAGAAATAGTAGCTGCTGAAGAAGTTAATGAAGTTCTTCAAACCAACCCATTCGCTGAGAAAAACACCGGCCTTAGGCGTAAACTTTTCAAAGCCGAGGATAATGCCCGCCATTGGTATGTAGTTGAAGATGATAAAGAACAACAATACCGGCAAGGCCAACAAATACGCCGACTTATTTCTTATAAAGTCGCGCTTAATGTCTCTGAGTCTCATCCAGAATTCTCCTTTATTGTATTCTTTGACACGCCCTGGGACTGCACCGCTTATAAATATTGGTATAATTTTGAACAAAAGCGCCAAATATCACAAATCGATGCAGCCTTTAGTGGTTATTATAGCATATTACGACGGGATTTCAAGTGAATTTTGATAGTTTTATAAAATATTTTTTTCTGTTTTTGTGCACATGTGTTAATTGACGATATCGATTATCAGGAAGCAGCCTTGGGAGAGGTAAAAATATATGAAATTACTCATGCGAAATACTTATCTTTTAACCGCTTCATCACTTGTTATGCAGGTCATCGGATTAATGTTCCAGATCTGGCTTATCGGCAGGATTGGCGCATCGGGCATCGGACTGTTCCAGCTGGTTATGTCCGTCGGCAGTCTGTGCTCCACGCTGGCGGTATCCGGCATACGCTTTACATCAACGCGGCTGATATCCGAAGAAATAGGCTTTTCCCGTTCCGGCGGTATCGGTATGGTCATGATGCGGTGCATTGCATACAGCGCATTTTTTGGTCTTGCGGCATTTGCCGTTCTGTATTCCTTTGCCGAGCCGGTAGGCTTTCTGTGGATCGGAGACGCCAGAACGGTACGCAGTTTGCGCATTCTGTCCGTATCGATGCCGTTCATGTCTCTGTCCTCCGTATTCGCCGGCTATTTCACAGCGGTAGGCAGAGTACATAAATCCGCCGCGATCCAGATACTCGAGCAGCTTGTTCGTATTGCTCTGGTCGTTGCCCTTCTCCGGCCGGTCGCCAACGGGAATATTGAAAGCGCGTGCTTTTCGGTCTGTCTGGCCGGAACGCTTGCCGAGATATTCGGTTTTCTGATTTTTCTTATCACCTTCCTGGCTGACAAACATAAATACTATTCCATCAGGAATAATTCGCCCAAATTGACTTTCCGTATGCTTCAGATCGCCGTTCCTCTTGCTCTGTCCGCTTATGCACGCACCTCCCTTACAACGCTTGAGCATCTGTTGGTACCCCGTGAACTGAAAAAATCCGGCCACTCCGCCGATTCCGCGCTTGCAGGATATGGTACGGTCAACGGAATGGTTTTTCCCGTACTCCTCTTCCCTTCGTGCTTTCTATCCGCACTGGCCGAAACGCTGGTGCCTAACCTGACGGAAGCACAGGTTTCCGACAAGGCGGACTATATCTCTGACACAGTATCAAAGCTGCTTATGAAAAGTCTGCTCTTTTCCGTCGCCTGCTCTATTTTTATGTTTTCAACGGCGGATGCACTGGGTATGCTGATATACAAGTCGACTGCCGCGGGTAAATTCATACGGATCTTTATACCGCTTTTGCCGATAATGTATATCGACATCGTCACGGACGGCTGCCTGAAGGGGCTCGGCGCAATGATGTGGTCAATGACGGTCAATATAATCGATGCTCTGAGCGGTGTAATACTTGTTATATTGCTCATTCCGCGTTTCGGCATCATGGGATATATCGCGGTCATATATCTGACGGAGATATTGAATTTTGCCCTCAGCATCGGCAAGCTTTCTTCACTTACAAGAATACGGCTTTTCCGCCGCACGGCAAAAAAACATCCGCATGCGAATTAACGCATGCGGATGTCGTGATATGTTATGTACAGCTTAATCTGCTGCTCAGGCGTTGGGGTTGGTCAGGCAAACGAGCATCTGGCAAGTCTCGGTGCCGTTGTTCTGGATGCCCTTGTTGGTTCCGGGGCCGCAGTGGAAAGTATCGCCGGCGTGGAGAACGGTCTCGCCGTCATCGGTGGTGAGGGTCATTTCGCCGCTGATGATGTAGTAAACGGACTCCATCGGGTTGTTGCCGAACTTGCAGCCGCCGCCGGGGAGAAAATGGGACAGGCCAACAATAAGCTTGCCGTCATTGACGTCTTCGGGATTATGGAGACGAGTGGGGAGCATGTTGTAGTGACCGGGAGCTTCATAAGCATAAGCGTCGGTCTTGCGTACGATTTTGTAGCTCATGGAAAAACTTCCTTTCTATTGATTAGGTACGGACATCGTCCGAATTTACAAAATACATACTAGCACTATTGCCAATAAAATTCAAGCGTTGTTTGACATCTGCACTGTCTTTTGATAAATTATTATATATGAAATTCAGCACTCGTGGGGTGATAATAAGATGGTATTAACCTTCGATATCGGCAATTCCAACATAATTTTCGCCGGAGTTGAAGACGGCCATGCCGTTTTCTCCTGCTCTCTTTCGACCTCAACACCAAGAACAGCGGACGAATATGCCGTTCTTCTTCAGCTTATGGCATCTCAAAGAAATATTGATCTTCACGCGGCGGAGGGCGCCATCATTGCCTCCGTCGTCCCGCAGCAGACAAATCTCCTGCGCCAGGCGCTCCAGTTTGTCTCGGGCAAAACGGCGCTCGTTGTCGGTCCGGGAGTGAAAACAGGTCTTAACATTCGGATCGATGACCCGTCTGAACTTGGCGGCGATTTTGTCGCCGCGGCGGCAGCAGCGCTCGAGCGCTATCCGCTTCCCTGCGTTACGATAGACATGGGAATGGCTACCGCCATGGGCGTTCTGGACAGAAACGGCAATTACATCGGAGGGGCCATTGCTCCCGGTCTTATTCTGAGCCAGAATGCACTGCTCCGCAACGCGTCCAAGCTTCCGAGCGTCGCACCAGAGGCTCCGGCCAGAGTCATCTGCAAAACGACGGAAGATTCTGTTCGAAGCGGAGTTGTTTTCGGTGCCGCCGCCCTGCTCGACGGACTCATCGAGCGAATGGAAAACGAGCTTGGGGAATCTGTAACGGCCGTTGCAACAGGAGATCTGGCAAATTATGTGCTGCCATATTGCAGAAGAAAAGGTATAATCAACGACCCGGAGCTTATAACGCGCGGACTGTGGCTCATTTATAAGCGAAACGTAAAATAATACTAAAGACAGAAAGGAAGCATGCCGTACTGCACGCTTCCTTTTTTCTGTTATCCCAGGATAGAAGAAAAATCGCCCTGTTTGATAGCCTCTCTTATCCATTCCAGCTCATCCCCGATTATTTCGTCAATGGCCTTTATGCCAAGCATCTCGACCGGCGCTTTATCGTCCGTGAGGACCTTCTCTCCTCCCGCGGCAGGCTTCAGGGAGTCATAAACCCTCTGCATATGCGCGGACAGAGGCTCATCTTCCAGCCTGCTGCGGTTTTCTTCAAACCGTTCAAGCATGCCATCCGCAGCAGACGCAAAAAGCTCTGTATTTGTATTGTTGGAGACATTCACTGTAAACACGTTCGGAAAAACGGAAGAAATCGTATCGCATAGATAGTCGTTGATGCCGCCCTCTCCGGAAGAAGTCATGTTCATATTCACGACCATGACGCCGTTATCCTTCAGATGCTCCCTGACCGCCGTGAAAAACTCCACCGTGGACATTTGAAATGGGATCGTAATGTCCTGATATGCGTCAACCATAATGACATCATACATTCCGGCCTGCGAGAGATATGCCCTGCCGTCTTCTACGGTCACTCTGACTTTATCCGAAAGGTCGAAATACTCTCTGGCAAGTTCGGTTATCGCCTCGTCGATTTCTACGCCCTCTATCTTTATATCGGGAAAGTATTTAAGGCACTGATTTGCATATGTGCCCGTCCCCAAGCCGAGGATAAGCATTTCCGCGGCATCCGGCCGGTCCGTCATAAGCGGCGCGGCCATTGCATAGTCATAATACATTCCCGTCAGTCCGCCGTCCTTCATCATTATGGACTGGACCCCGGCGGCAACGTTTGTCGAGAGAATTACACTGTTGTCCGTCTCCTTGACCTGAAGGTAGTTGTAAATCGACTCGCCTTCATATACGATATCATCCTCCCAGAAGGCAAAGCTGTCCGTTACCGGCAAAAAAGCCGAAGCCGCGACCAAAACGGAAAGTATCATACAGGCCGTCCGCTTTCCCCTGCCGGAATCCGCCGCAAAGAAAACGCCGCTTATAACCGCAAGTATAGCGGCAAAAAGCAGAAAGGTACGGGAAGTTCCAAGCGCCGGTATGGTGATGAATGTGGGTGTAAAGGTTCCTATTATGCTTCCTATGGTGCCCAGCGCCTCCAGCTCGCCGACCGTTTTTCCGTTATCCTCAAGGCTGTCTGTCGCATATTTTATAAGGCTGGGGGTAACTGTTCCGAGTATCATAAGCGGGAACACAAACAACACGACGCAGGAAGCAAACGAAGCCCACACGAGGAAATTACTGCTGACAAACAGCGCCAGCAGGACGGTTATTCCCGCGATCACATACTTACCGGCAAACGGTATCAGCGCCGTCCAGACTGCAACTAACAGTATACTGAAATAAAGCTTTCTGGGATCAGGATTTTTGTCGGCCGATCTGCCGCCCCAGACGTTTCCTATCGCCATTGCGATCATGATAGTGCCGATAATAACAGTCCAGACGATCTGTGACGAGCTGAAATACGGCGCGAGCAGTCTGCTTGCACCGAGCTCTATCGCCATTACCGACATTCCGGAGAAAAAGCCCGTTGCGTAAAGAAACCATTTGCGCCGCAAAATGCTGTTTTCCTTCATTTTATCCTCCTGAACACATCAATATGATCAAAGGCGCGGCCAATTTGAGGCCGCGCCAGAGCTTGTCAGCCCCTGGGGCTGTCAAGCTCGATTTTATCTGCTCGGGCGAAATGAATCCGCCCGGCATAATTCAAAAAGCCTTGCAGCGCAAGTATTTTTGAATTTACGCCCGCCCACGGCGGGCGCATTGCGCTGGCAGCGTTTTGCTGAAAAAATGCGTCTGGTTATAGTCTGAAAGGCGCGGCCTCAAATCGGCCGCGCCTTCTATGTGCAGAATAGCTTATTTCTTGTTCTGGATGTACTCGTCGATGGAGGCAGCGGCGGTCTTGCCAGCTCCCATCGCCAGAATAACGGTCGCGGCACCGGTAACGGCGTCGCCGCCGGCGAACACGCCCTCGCGGCTGGTAGCCATGCTTTCGTCCGCAACGATGCAGCCCTTTGCATTTGCATCAAGGCCCGGAGTTGTGGAG
>CAKSXP010000122.1 GCA_934515035.1 uncultured Oscillospiraceae bacterium | reverse complement strand
GCCCAGCTCGTGACGAGACTTCTCGCAAGCGAGAGCCTTGTAGACAGCCAGAAGCTGCTGACGGGCAATCTCTCGGCCGGTGAGTGGCAGCGCATCGGCGTTGCCTGCTCCAGCCTTGCGCAGACGGATCTGCGTATCGACGACAACTCAACGCTTTCCGTTGCGGATATGCGCGCCCAGTGCCGCAGACTCGATAATCTGGGCCTCATCGTCATCGACTATTTGCAGCTGATGCAGTCCGCGGGAGCGGGAGCGAGCTATTCCGGCGAAAGCCGCCAGCAGGCGGTCTCGGATATGAGCCGTATGCTGAAGATAATGTCCAAGGAGCTGGACGTGCCGGTGGTCTGCCTGTCTCAGCTTTCGCGAGCGAGCGAGGGACGCCAGAACAAGCGGCCTATGCTCTCGGACCTGCGCGAGTCCGGCGCGATCGAGCAGGACGCGGACATCGTTATCGGACTTTACAGAGACGGGTATTATAACGACGAATGCGAAAACCCGAACGAGGCGGAGGCTATCGTACTCAAAAAC
Source organism: uncultured Oscillospiraceae bacterium (assembly GCA_934515035.1). Lineage (GTDB taxonomy): Bacteria > Bacillota > Clostridia > Oscillospirales > Oscillospiraceae > CAKSXP01. Next base: position 5,479 of record CAKSXP010000122.1, on the reverse strand, counting down.
CGCCACGGCAATACGGGCACGGTAAAGCTGATGTGGCTGCCGGAGTATACGACATATGCAAACGCCGCAAGGAGAAGCGACGAATCCGATGAATATTGACTCTTTCATCGAAAAATACGATATGCTGCCCAGAGGCGCGAAGGTGCTCTGCGCGGTGTCCGGCGGGGCGGACTCGGTCTGCCTGCTGTCGGTCCTGCGGGAGATCGCTCCGCGCTTCGGCGTTTCACTCGCCTGTGCGCATTTCAACCACAAACTGCGCGGAGACGAGGCGGACCGGGACGAGGATTTTGTAAAAGAGCTCTGCGCTGGCTGGGACGTTGAATACGTCTCCGACAGCGCCGATGTTTCCGCATATGCCGCCGGGAACAGACTCGGAACGGAGGAGGCCGCACGGATCCTGCGCTACCGCTTTCTTGAGGAGACGGCCGACGCGCTCGGCTGCGGCAGGATCGCGACCGCGCATAACGCGAACGACAATGCGGAGACCGTTCTGATGAACCTGGCCCGCGGGAGCGGGGCAAAGGGTCTCTGCGGGATACCGCCCGTCCGCGGACGCATCATCCGTCCGCTGCTCGGGACGGAGCGCTCCGCGATAGACGCATATCTTGAAGAGCGAAAAATCCCGCACATCGAGGACTCGACGAACGGGACCGACGATTATACCAGAAACCGCGTGCGCCACAATATAATACCGCTGCTGATGCAGGTAAACTCCGGCTGCGTCGGAAACATCGCGCGGATGTCGGAGCTGCTGCGCGAGGACGAGAATTACCTCGACTCGCTGGCGGAGGTGTTCATTGCGGAAAACCTGAGCCGGGCTTCGCTGCCCTGCGCCGCCGTCGCGGCGCTGCCGGACCCCGTTTCAGCGCGCGTTTTTCGGAGAATGTGGAACAGAAGCCTTTCGGAGACGCATATCGCGGCTCTGCGCGCGCTTTGCTCCGGGGGAATAAGCGGCGCCTGCGCCGATATTCCCGGAGGACGTGTCGTCCGGGAGTTTGACAGGCTTGTATTCTCGGGGGCCGGTTCGGGCAGGATAGAAAGGACCCTTCTCAGCGCCGGAACGAGGGCGGACATCGGCTGCGGGTATGAAATACTGTGCGAAAATGTCGTAACCGGGGGAGAAGTTAACAGTTCATTAAACACTTTTTTCTTTAAATGTGAGAATATCTGTGGTAAGATATTCGTCAGGCCGCGCGAGGCGGGGGACAGCATCCGGCTGAAGGGCCGGGGCTGCACGAAAAGCCTTAAAAAGCTCTTTGCGGAGGCGGGTATTCCGGCCGGAGACAGGGAGGCTGTTCCGGTGATAGCGGACGATGCCGGCCCCATAGCCGTATACGGCTTCGGCATTAGCGAGAGATGCGCGGCAAAGCCGGGCGATAAAGCCCTTAAGACAGAGATCAGGGGGAGAAAGACTTGAACAACGATATTGAAAAAGTAATGTTTTCCGAGGAGACCCTGGCCGCAAGAGTGGCAGAGCTGGGACAGCAAATCTCAAGAGATTTTGAGGGCAGGCGTCCTCTGCTTGTCGGCATACTCAAGGGCTGCTTTATGTTCATGGCGGATCTGATGCGCCATATCACGATCCCCTGCACGACCGATTTCATGGCGGTGTCGTCCTATGGCAACAAGTCCGTTACCACAGGCGCCGTCAAGATAAACAAGGACCTGAGCGAGGACATCGAGGGCCGCGACGTTATAATCGTCGAGGACATTCTCGACAGCGGCATCACGCTGAGCTATCTCATGAACTATATGGAGGTGCGCAAGCCCACATCGATATCCATCGTAACGCTCTTCGACAAGCCGGCCCGCCGCCAGAAGGAAGTATCGCCGCGCTATAAGGGCTTTGAGATCGAGGACGAATTTATCGTAGGCTATGGTCTTGACTACGCCGAGGAATACCGCAATTTGCCGTATATCGGTGTGCTCAAGCCGGAGATATACACAGACTGAGGCCTTTGGCCGCAGATAAGGAAGTGAAACATATTTGAATCCCAATCCCAAGAGAAACAGAGCCAGAGATATCGGCTTTTATGCCCTTATACTCGTAATACTGCTGGCTACAATATTTTCTCTGACGAGCGAAACCAAAACCGTCAAGCAGATCCTTTATTCCGACGTCATAAAGCTGTTTGAGTCCGGTCAGGTCGAATCCTTCTCCACGAGCGACGATGTTCTTATCATGGAACTGCGTGAGCCGTTCGAGGGCGAAACGACCGTGTCATACGAGCTTTACAGCTTCGATGTGTTCTACGCCGATCTCGGCGACACGATATCCCGGCAGCTGGAAGACGGAACGCTGACGGAATACGACTACGAGCCCAACTGGGTCATGCCCTGGTGGCTGTCGTTCCTGCCGTATCTCGGCATCGTGATCATTCTGGGCGTGTTCTGGTATATCATGATGAACAAGGCGGCCGGCGGCGGCGGAGCCGGCGGCGCGATGAAGTTCGGCAAAGCCAGAACGAGACTAGCAAGCGACGAGAAGAAAAAGGTCACTTTTGCGGATGTCGCGGGAGCGGACGAGGAAAAGGCCGAGCTTCAGGAGATCGTGAACTTTCTCAAGAATCCGGGAGCATATACCGCTATGGGCGCCCGCATACCAAAGGGCGTGCTGCTCGTCGGCCCTCCGGGTACCGGCAAAACGCTGATAGCAAAGGCCGTCGCGGGAGAGGCGAACGTTCAGTTCCTGTCCATTTCCGGCTCCGACTTTGTTGAGCTGTATGTCGGCGTCGGCGCATCGCGCGTCCGCGACCTGTTCGACCAGGCCAAAAAGGCCGCGCCCGCCATCGTTTTCATCGACGAGATCGACGCCGTCGGCCGTCAGAGAGGTTCGGGCCTCGGCGGCGGCAACGACGAGCGCGAGCAGACGCTCAACCAGCTGCTCGTCGAGATGGACGGCTTCTCCAACAACGAGGGCGTTATCGTCATGGCCGCGACCAACCGTGTTGATATCCTCGACCAGGCGCTGCTGCGTCCCGGCCGTTTTGACCGCCAGGTATATGTCGGACTGCCCGACATCCGCGGCCGCGAGGCGATACTCAGAGTCCATGCCAGAGGCAAGCCGCTCGGAGACGACGTTGACCTCAACAGCATCGCAAAGGGCACTCCGGGTTTTACCGGCGCCGACCTGGAAAACCTGCTCAACGAGGCGGCGCTGCTCGCCGTCCGCAGGAACCGCCGCTTTATCACCCAGGCCGATATCGACGAGGCTATACTCAAGGTAATGGCCGGACCGGAGAAAAAGAGCAAGATCATGTCCGATAAGGCGAAAAAGCTTACGGCATATCACGAGGCGGGCCACGCCGTTACGGGGCATTTCCTCAAGCATACGGACCCCGTACACTATATTACAATCATCCCGCGCGGACCCACGGGCGGCATGACGGTTTTCCGTCCTGCCGAGGATAAGGAAAACTACCAGTCCAAGAGCGAGATGTTTGAGAGCATTGTTATGGCTCTCGGCGGACGCATGGCCGAAAAGCTCATGCTGGACGATATCTCCACCGGCGCTTCGGGCGACATCCAGCAGGCCACGAACACGGCCCGCTCAATGGTGACGCAATACGGCATGAGCGACAGGCTCGGTCCCATCCAGTACGACAGCTCCGACAGAAGCATATTCATCGGGCGCGACTTCGGAACGACCAAGAGCTATTCGGAGGAGACCGCCGCTATTATCGACGAAGAGGTCAAGCGTATCTTTGACGAGGCCGCCGCCGAATGCGAGCGAATCCTCACGGAGCACAAGGACATTCTCACAGGCGTTGCCGAATATCTGCTCGAGCACGAGACGATGGAGGGCGAGGACTTTGAGTATTACTGCGAACACGGCGTTATGCCGGTGAAGCGCGACGATACCATCGAGCCGCCTGCCAGATTCATAAGCTACAACAACGAGCCCACCGAGCCGTCCGGAGACGAAAACGGCTCTGCCGAAAGCGGAAATACCGCGGAGGACGGCGGCGCTGAATAAGCAAAGCTGACAAAAAGAAGAAAGCCGGGATATGGCCGCTGCGGTCATATCCCGGCGTTTTTTGTACCGGGGGCGTTTGCGAAGATCCGGCTCATATCACACACGCTGATACATAGTGTCGCTATCAGCGTTTCTGTAAAACTGTGGCTCTTATACTTATAATTATTATAAGCGATAGAGAAAAGATGCAGGTATGAGCCATGATCGACAAGCGAATCGGAAAACGTATCAAGCAATGCAGGGAGAACCTTGGGCTTTCGCAGGAGGAGTTTGCGGAAAAGACCGGGCTCACTTCGAACTATATTTCGACGGTCGAGCGCGGCATGTCCTTTCCGCGCTGCGAAAAGCTGATAATTCTTCTCAACGGGCTTGAGGTATCTGCGGACGCGATATTCTGTGATGTTCTGGACCACTCGACAAGCTATAAAGCCTCTGAGCTTTCGGAGAAAACCGCTTCACTGTCTCCCGAGGCACAGAAACGAATTCTGCAAATGGTGGAGCTGATGATCCAGCAGGAAACATCAGATAAGACATGATAGCACTAAATACTGCGTGTTTTTGCACGCAGTCTTATTTTTTTGACTTATTTCGACAGCTTTTTCAGTTGCCCACATATACTATGAATTATATGCAGAGAAATCTCTAATATGCAGAAGAGGAGATAAAACATGAACGAGAAAACCTGCGCCTTTACAGGGCATCGTCCGCAGAGTCTCCCGTTCGGCTTCGATGAAGCGGACAGGCGCTGCCGCAAACTCAAAAAGGTTTTGAAAAAGCAGATACTCGGCCTTATCAAAAACGAAAACGTCACTCATTTCATATCCGGTATGGCGCTCGGCGTTGATATGTATGCGGCCGAGATCGTGCTCGGGCTGAAAGTGCGGCATCGCGGCATAACGCTGGAATGCGCCATTCCATGCGGGGACCAGAGCGCCAAGTGGTCGAAAGCCATGCAGGAGAGATATGCCAGGATTATCTCCAAATGCGATAAGAAAACGCTGCTGCAAACCGCTTATACTCCCGGCTGCATGGACAGGAGAAACCGGTACATGGTGGATAATGCAGACTTGCTGATCGCTGTCTGGGACGGCGGCGCGGGCGGAACCGGAAACACGGCCGGATATGCCCTGCGTCAGGGAAAGCCCGTTATCGTCATCGATCCGCTGACCCTTTCGGTCGAGAGAAAACAGTGAAAGATGCCTCATATAAAACAGCAGGCGGTCCAAAAGGACTGCCTGCTGTTTTATATGCACGGACATGTTCATATAGGGAGTTATGGCAGCAGCTCCCGATAGCAGCGGTCAAAGATCTGCAGAAACTCCTCCAGCTCCGCCCAGGTCGTCAGGTGGCTGAGACTGATGCGCCAGGAGGAAAGGGCGTTTTTCCGGTCGCGGCTCACCGCGAACACCGCTTTGGAGGGTGCGCCCTCCGCGGCGCAGGCGGACTTCACCGACACGCAGACGCCGTGCTTTCCCAGCTCGCGCTGGAACGCCGTGCCCTTGA
>CAKSXP010000121.1 GCA_934515035.1 uncultured Oscillospiraceae bacterium | reverse complement strand
CGAGCTTTTCGTGGGTCTTTTCGTCCCAGAGGCGGCAGGTGGCGGGGCTGATCTCATCGGCGAGAATGATGGTGCCGTCAGGCAGGCGGCCGAACTCGAGCTTGAAATCGACAAGGTCGACGCCGATACCCTTCATGATGTCCTTGAGCAGGTCATTGACTCGGAAGGCGAGAGTTTTGATGGTCTCAAGCTCTTCGGCCGTGGCGAGCTTCAGGGCCAGCGCGTGGTATGAGTTGATGAGCGGGTCGCCGAGTTCGTCGTTCTTGTATGAAAACTCGATGGTCGGCGCGTCGAAAACGATGCCCTCTTCAACGCCGTAGCGCTTGGCGAACGAACCGGCGGAGATGTTGCGGATTATGACCTCGAGAGGAACGATGGAGACCTTTTTGACAAGCGTCTCGCGGTCGGAAAGCTCCTGCACGAAATGGGTCGGTATGCCCTGCTGTCCGAGCAGCTGCATCAGGTGGTTTGTAACACGGTTGTTGATGACGCCCTTGCCGGCAATGGTCCCCTTTTTCTCGCCGTTAAAGGCGGTCGCGTCGTCCTTGTATTCGACGATCAGCAACTCGGGGTCGTCGGTAAGAAAGACCATTTTGGCCTTGCCCTCGTAAAGTTTTTCAAGCTTCTGCATGGCGATACCTCCGTTTTGTTCAATTGATTATTGTTTTCCGAACCGGTCCACACTGCCATATTAGCTTGAAAAGCCTTGAAAAACAATAGTTTTTCAAGGCTTTTGTTTTTTTCGGGAGGAATCACAACGGTGATAACGAAAACTTCCCCTGTTTATGTCGTTTTTGCCCTCAGCCCGCGATCTCGCGCGCGACGAAAATGCCGCTTGCGGAGGCGTGGGACAGCGAATGGGTTATGCCGCTTCCGTCGCCGATGATATAGAGTCCCTTATAGCGGCTCTCAAGGTGCTCGTCAAGATCGACCTCCATGTTATAGAACTTGACCTCGACGCCGTAGAGCAGGGTATCGTCGTTGGCGGTGCCCGGAGCGATCTTGTCCAGGGCGTATATCATCTCGATTATGCCGTCGAGTATGCGCTTGGGCAGGACCAGACTCAGATCGCCGGGCGTGGCGGCGAGCGTCGGGATGACGGTGCACTCCTCGATGCGCTTTACGTTGCTGCGGCGTCCGCGGATGAGGTCGCCGAAGCGCTGCACCATGACGCCGCCGCCGAGCATGTTGGACAGGCGCGCGATGCTTTCGCCGTAGCCGTTGCTGTCCTCGAAGGGCTCGGAGAAATGCTTGGATACCAGAAGCGCGAAGTTCGTGTTCTCGGTCTGCATCTCCGCGTCCTCGTAGCTGTGGCCGTTGACGGTCACGATGCCGTTGGTGTTCTCGTTGACGACGACGCCGTGCGGGTTCATGCAGAACGTGCGGACGTTGTCCTCGAACTTCTCCGTGCGGTAGACGATCTTGCTTTCATACAGCTCGTCCGTCAGGTGGGAGAAAACCACCGCCGGCAGCTCCACGCGCACGCCGATGTCAACGCGGTTGGACTTCGTTGCGATGTCCAGCTCATGGCAGGCACTCTCCATCCATTTGCTGCCGCTGCGGCCGACGGAGATGATGCATTTGGAGCATTCGTAGGAACCTTCGTCCGTCGTGACCTCAAAGCCGTCGCCGAGGACGCTGACGTGCCGCACGGGCGTGTCGAAGAAGAACTCGACCCTGTCCTTCAGCAGCGCATAGAGGTTTTCAAGGACGACGAAGTTCTTGTCCGTTCCGAGATGTCGGACGGATGCGTCGAGCAGGTTGAGCTTGTTCTGGAGGCAGAGCTTCTTGAACCGGGAGCCCGCGGTCGTGAACAGGCGCGTGCCCTCGCCGCCGTACTGCATGTTGATGTCATCGACATAGTGCATCAGCTCGAGAGCCTTTCTCTTGCCGATGTGCTCGTGCAGCGTTCCGCCGAAATTATTGGTTATGTTGTATTTTCCGTCGGAAAATGCGCCCGCGCCGCCGAAGCCGCTCATGATCGAGCAGCTTTTGCAGCCGATGCAGGAGCGTATCTTCTCACCGTCGATGGGGCAACGGCGCTTTTCCAGAGGGTGACCGGCCTCGAAAACGGCGATCTTCAGCTCCGGCGCGAGCTTTGAAAGCTCATAGGCAGAAAAGATCCCTCCGGGACCGGCGCCGACAATAATAACGTCATACTTCATTTTGGCAGTTCTCCTTGATAAACAGAATAAGCGGCGGCGTCCGAAAAATGCCACCATTCGTTGTAATAAGCGTTAAAACCGGCCTGCGTCATGGCGCTTTCGAGAAGCTCAGCGTTCTCCGCCGCGGCGGAGGGCACGTCGGCATAATCGCGGTCGGCGAGGGGTGAAAAGTCGTCAAAGTCCGTCGGCATTTCAACGGCGCTCCCGTCCGCGCGGACAAGCGTCACATCGACCGTATCGCCGCGGCTGTGCCCGGAATAGCTGGACCGCGGATCCGCGACGTAGTTCGGGTCGGGGCAGACCTCCCAGAGCGTGAACTGTGCCTGCACGGGGCGGAAAGCGTCCCATATCTTGAGAGCAAATCCCGCCTGAGAGAGCGTATCCTGCGCCGCGGCGAGCTTCTGCACCGTTCCATAGCGGAGATACGCCTCGTCAAAGTCATAGATAACGGAGCCTGTGAAGTTGTTTTCCGAGGCATAGCGCAGTTCGATGTAAATGTCCGGGATGTAGTCCGCGACGCGCACCAGGTCTTCCGGAGCGGGCGTCTCCTTCGGCGGAGCGGTCCCGGCCGCGGGCGTCGGAGAGGGCGAATGCGGGGGCGCGGGAGAAGAAGTTATTTCGAGCGCCGGGGATGCGGAGGGCGCGGGGGTATGCACCGCGGGTGTATCACCGGGCGCGGAGGTATGTTCCGCGGTCGTATCGCCGCCCGCGCACGCGGCGAGCAGGACGAACGCCAGCGCAGCGCACAGCGATACCATAAGATATCTTCCGTTTTTCACCATCAGAGGCCCTCCATTTCCTTTTGCGGCCATCTTATCACATATGTGCAGAAAAAGTAATACGGAAATTACCGGAAGGTTAGCCTGTCATATTGACAGTTTATATATGTTTTGATAGCATACGGTTTATAGCAAATGACAAATACAGCTAATTTGAGGAGGAAAAACATGACAAGACCTTTGGCCGATTATGTCAAACTGCCCGAGCTTGAGGAATACAGCGAGTGGTTCAAGGACTTTGCGGACCTTTACCGTGAGGACGGTATCCTTCAGGTCACGTGGCATACAAAGGGCATGGCGATGCACCATAGCGGAATGTCCCACCGGGCCATCAGCCAGCTTGTGCGCATCCTTTCGCTCGACTGGAAAAACGAGATCATCATCTTCACCCATATCGGCGACAGCTGGATGACGGAATCCGACCCCAACGGTTGGGATACTTATGCGGAGCTACCGACGGAGCGCTTCCAGCACCAGTATTTTGACGACACCAACCTTATAAAGAACATGGTGTTCGACCTTGACGTTCCCACCATCGGCGCCATCCCCGGACCCGGCTTCCACTGGGACTCCGCGATGCTCTGCGACGTGACCATTGCCTCCGAGGATACATGGATGGAGGTCCCCCACGCTCACGGCGGTCTCGTTCCCGGCGACGGCATGGGCCTGATGGCGCAGCACTATTTCGGCACCAAGCGCGGAAACTACTATATGATGACCGCCCGCCAGTGGACCGCGCAGCAGATGCTCGACTGGGGCATGGTCAGCGAGGTCGTCGCCAAGGATAAGGTCATGGACCGCGCATGGGAGATCGCGCGCATGTGGAAACGCATGAGCTATGAGAACCGCTGCATCATGTCCAATCTTGCCAAGCGCCCCCTCAAGAAGCTTTTCGTTGACGATCTCAAGCTGCATACCGTTTCCGAGCAGTATGGCTCCCTGCTCCGCATTGCCGCGGGCGAAATGGGCGACGTCAACTCCGGCCAGCAGGATGAGAAGTATATCAGCCAGACCAACGACTGGCGCTACTGCCACGACTGGATGCAGCAGGTTCCCACCCGCGAAAGCTGGAAGGGCTTCCGCACCAAGCCCTTCGAGTGGTTCAAGGAAGTCGAGGCCGGCAAGGAGGTCAACCCCTTCGATCCCACCAACCCCGTCAAGCCCTACCGTCCCGGCAAGGCCTGAGCACCCTTACAAACATTTTACACTGCCTGAGCAGGGCCCGTCCGTATTTCGGACGGGCCCTGCTCTTGTTTTTTCGCCGTTTTTTACCCGACGATTTTTGTAGCATTTGACTAAATTCTATACCGAAAGTGCAAGGTATAGTGTTGAGTTTATATATTTATTTCAGATATATATTTCCCTTTTTTCGACGGTATCTGTATAATAGCCCTCACAAATCCATCGGTATTTTACACATATCGACATGGCGAGGTGACCGCATTTATGAGCAATTTACACCCTCAGCAAGACCCGGAGATTTTGCTGGAGGTCCGCGGGATCAGCAAGATCTTCCCTGGCGTCAAGGCCCTGAAGGACGTCAGCTTTGACGTGCGCCGGGGCGAAGTCCACGCCCTCTGCGGCGAAAACGGCGCGGGCAAATCCACGCTGATTAAGATCCTGACCGGCGTACATGCCCGCACCACCGGCGAGTACTATCTGGAAGGAAAAAGCATCGATTTCAAAAACACCAAGCAGTCCATCGACGCAGGTATCTCCTGCATCTATCAGGAGCTGTCCATGGTCCCCCTGCTGGACGTGGCCAAGAACCTCTATCTGGGCAACCAGCCTACTGACCGCCTCGGCACCCTGAACAATAAAAAGATGTATGCCGACGCCAGGGAGATCCTTGACCGCATCCACCTGAAGGTCTCCCCGAAAAAGCTGGTGGCCGACCTGTCCGTGGCCCAGCAGCAGATGGTGGAGATCGGCCGGGCCCTGACCCGTCAGTCCAAGGTCATCATCATGGATGAGCCCACCTCCTCCCTCACCGACAGCGAGAAGGACACCCTGCACGACCTGATCCGTCAGCTCCGCAGCGAGGGCGTCTCCATTATCTATATCTCTCATAAGCTGGAGGACGTGCTGGAGATCAGCGACCGGATCACCGTCATCCGCGACGGCGAAAAGATCATTACGCTGGACGCCAAGCAGACCGACAAGTCCACCCTCATCACCCACATGATCGGCCGGACGCTGGACAACCTCTACAACAAGGTCCCCGCCCCGCTGGGCGAGGAGGCCATCCGCGTGGAGGGCCTGACCCGCAACGGCGTGTTCTCCGACGTGAACTTCCACGCCCGCCACGGCGAGGTGGTCGGTTTCTTCGGCCTGGTGGGCGCCGGCCGGAGCGAGATCATGCGCGCCATCTTCGGCGTGGACAAGTTCCAGTCCGGCAAGGTCTTCGTGGACGGCAAGGAGGTCAAGATCTACAACCCGGTGAAGGCCGTCCGGCAGGGCATCGCCCTCGTGCCGGAGGACCGCAAGCTGGAGGGTCTGTCCCTGCGTCTGTCCGTACTGTTCAACATGACGCTGGTCAAGATCCGTCAGATCAACCGGCTGGGCGTCATCGACAAGAAGGCCCAGAAGTCCGAGGCGGAGACTTATGTCCAGCGCACCCGGGTCAAGACCCCGAATCTGGCCCAGAAGGTCTACCACCTGTCCGGCGGCAACCAGCAGAAGGTCGTCATCTCCAAGTGGCTGATGATGAATCCCCAGATCCTCATTCTGGACGAGCCCACCCGCGGCATCGATGTGGCCGCCAAGGCCGAGATCTACGGCCTGATCAGCGATCTGGCCAACGCGGGCGTGTGCGTGCTGGTGGTGTCCTCCGAGATCCCGGAGATCCTGGGCATCTGCGACCGGCTGTATACCGTCTGCGAGGGAAAGATCACCGCCGACCTCCCCGTTGACCAGACGGCCAGCGACCAAATCCTTGCATACGCACTGGGGGTGTCCGACCATGAGTGAACAGGCCAAAGTCAAAGAGCCTTTTGACTGGAAGCGCGCGCTGAAAAAAGTCAACGGGACCTTTATCATCATGATCGTCTACGTGATCGTGATCTCCATTATCCAGCCCTCCTTCC
>CAKSXP010000120.1 GCA_934515035.1 uncultured Oscillospiraceae bacterium | reverse complement strand
GCCACGATCGGCACCATGATAACGTTTATCCAGCTGCTTTCCCTGATAGTAATGGCGTTCTGCCTTCCGATGAGGGACATATTCCTCGGGCTGATGAACACTCCGGCGGAGGCCCTGTCGGAGGCCCGTGATTACATAACCGTCTGCTTTTCCGGACTGTTTTTCATATTCGGATATAATACCATAAGCGCGATACTCAGGGGCATGGGCGACTCCAAGCGGCCTTTTCTTTTCATAGCGATCGCCGCCGTGACAAACCTTGTTCTCGACCTCGTCTTTGTAGCGGGGTTCGGCATGGCGTCCTTCGGCGCTGCGCTTGCAACGGTAATAGGACAGGCGCTTTCTTTTATTATTTCTCTCATATATCTTTACCGCAGGCGTGTGGCCTTCGGATTTGATTTCCGGCCAGCCAGCTTCAGGATCGACAGGACAAAGCTGACTCCTCTGGTAAAGCTGGGACTGCCGATGGCGCTTCAGCATGCGGCAATATCCATATCGATGCTGTTTGTCAATTCCTACATAAACTCTTACGGAGTCGTGGCCTCGGCCGTGACCGGTATCGGATCAAAGCTGCGCAGCCTGATGAGTATCGTTTCGCAGTCCGTATCCACGGCGGGCGCGACGATGATGGGACAGAATCTCGGAGCGGGAGAGCACGACAGAGTAAGAAAGACCGTGCATACCTCGCATGCCGTGTGCGTCAGCTTCGCGATAGTTCTTTCGATCATATTGATGATCTTCCCGGAACAGATATTCTCGGTTTTCAATACCGACCCGGAGGTCCTTGAGATGTCGCATGTCTACATGCCGGTCGAGGTCCTTGCCTTTTTCTCGTTTGCGCTCATGTGCCCGTACAATTCGCTCATAAACGGCCTGGGTTATTCATCGCTGGCCTTTGTGATCGGGCTTATGGACGGCGTTGTTGCGAGAATAGGACTTTCACTCCTGTTCGGCAAAGTGTTCGGCTGGGGCATAGCGGGGTTCTGGTATGGCAACTCCATAGCCGGATATGTTACGGTCCTGCTGGGAGGCGCCTATTATTTCAGCGGAAAGTGGAAGACCCGAAAGCTGCTCATCGAATCGTAAAGACCGCGATACATCCCGGCACGGCACGCATAGACTGTACGGGGTGAGAATATGGATAATTGCGCGCTGCCGGTGGGAGTGAGCGCGCTTGCGTGCGCGATCGCACAGCAGATCGAAAATACGGACGATCTTGTTCTGTTGGGTGCGCTCTTTACTCAGCTTGGGGATACGCTCGATACGATCGCCGCGGCAAGGTCCGCCTGCGGCGGGGGAACGCAGAAGCTCCCGGCGGCACAGTGAACACCCAAAGAAGATATCATAAGACAAAACCGCCCCGGAGCGTATGGATAATACGGTCCGGGGCGGTTCATTTTTTGTGGGCTTATCCGCGGCGGGCGGCGTGTATTCCGGCCTCGCGCCCGAGCGTTACGGCGATGCCGTTGCAGACGCCGGAGATGGGCGTGCTGTACTGAACGCCGAAGCGCGCGCCGCAGCTGTTGCCGGTCGCGTACAGGCCGGGGATGCGGTCATAGTTTTCGTCAAACACGTTCTGATATTCGTCGGTGAGCAGGCCGCCGCAGGTGGCCATGAACATACCGGCCATCGGGCCCCATTCGCCCGGCTCGCAGAAGATCGGGGCCTGGTCCAGCGGACGGAGCAGCTCCGGCTCCTTGCCGAAGTCAACATCGACGCCGCCGCGCGCAACTTCGTTATAGCGGTAATAGCTGGCGATAAAGTTGTCGCGGGTCTCGCCGGTGAGCTTCAGGCACTTGTCGGCCATCTCTTCAATGGTGTTGGCGGCATAGAGCTTGCCGCGGGCGTTGCCGAGCTTGCCCTGTACGGGTTCGGGGGAACCGGCTACAGCGTCGGCCATCATCTGCTTGAGTCCGGCCACGGTGTCGGGCTCTTCCCACTCAAAGGTCATGTGGGCGAAGCTTGCATACTGAAGGTCGTCGAGCACATTGCTGTCGAAGATACGATAGAAGGTGCCGCGCTTTTTCTGCGAGCCGGTCATGCCGATGAACACCGCGTCGCCGTTGTTCTCGTTGGTGAAGCGTTTGCCCTCGGTATCCAGCCAGAGGAAGCCGTGGCTGCCGGTAAGGCCGGATATGTTGTTGTAGTTGCCGCCCATGGTGGCGATGGGTCCGGCCTCCATACGGCCGCCCGCCCATACGCCGAGCTTTATGCTGCTGCCGTTTCTGGACATGCCGCGCAGCTTTTCGCCGGGAACGAGCAGACGCTGAATGTCGGGGAGCAGATCCTGGCACATTTCCGCATTGCCGCCGAAGTCACCGCCGGCAAGGATGACGGCTTTTGCGGCGTTGATGCGCAGATAGCCGTCGGCGTTCTTTGCGATTATGCCGGTCACGCGGTTTCCGGTCTTGATTATATCCACAGCCGTTGTGGAATACATGGTAATGCCGCCGTTGGCGCGGCCCTTTGCGTGGTTGGCAAGGCAGACCTCCTGTACCTGGGGATGGTACTCGGGCTCGACAAACGCCCTGAAGCGCGCGGTGCCGATCCAGAATTTATAGTTGCCCTGCTTCTTTTTGAACTTACGTTCGCCGCCCACAGGATGCGAGGGCTCGCCGTTTTCCCAGAAGGCCACGCGCGTTGCCTGCATTTCCTCATCGGTATACATATCGACGAACCAGTCGAAGTTTTCGCCGGACTTGGTGGCATACTGCATTACGAGGGAGGGATTTGCGCGGTTTCCGGAGCGCATCATCCACTCGTTGTAGAATTCTATCGGATCGACATGGGGAACTCCGCGCTTGCGAAGAAATTCGGAGTTGATATGCCCGATATCACGGCCGTAGGACATGTATTTATCCTCTCTCTGGGACTCGATGCCTATGACGCGGACCCCTTCCTCCGTGGCGGCGCGGAATGCGGCGGAACCGGCGTAGCCGAGGCCGACGACGACAACGTCAGTGTCGTATACGGCTTTGATCTCGCTTTCGGGAATGGGTTCGGGACGGGTTCTCCAGTTGCTCATTTGGCTTTCTCCTCTCAAAACTGAATTGATAGTTATGAAATCTGTATTATATTAGCTGTCGGCGTCTGACAGACAAATGTACGCAAAAGACGGCGAATAATGATGGGTGTGGACAGAATGGCGGATTTGCGATATAATCCTTTGTGATATTTTAAAGGATCGTTCAGGGGGCGGTACGGTGGAACAGAGCGGCGGAAAATTCGGCATAAACGAGCTTCTGTATGAGGAAGCCGTTACTCAGATCGTGCGTTCCGATGCAAAGACCGCAAAGGCCATCCTGGAGCGCAACGGCATCGATTTTAGCGGCGAGCGCTATTTTATGGTCGTTTTCAGGGAAAAGTATTACGAGGATATGTATTTTCTGTCCGAAATAGACGGACCCGAAAAGGATCAGCGGTATAAAATGGACGTTTCCAAGGGCCTTATGAAGAGCCGCATAAGTGAGCTGGGGGAGATGTATTTCATGCGCCGTCCCGGCTCAGTTGCGGGAATAATCGAGGTTGGAGGCGGTTGTACGGAAAATGACGTACGCCGCGTTATGGAGACGCTGCTTTCTCAGATAAGAGAGAGCACCGGACTGTCCGCAAAGGTCATGATAAGCACGATACACGAGGGGCTGGGAGAGCTTTCCGAGTGCTTCGGGGAGGTCGAGAGCCTTGTCCGGTATTGTGAGATAGTCGGAGAACATAAACCGGTGGTCTTTTACAGCGAGTATGCTTTTTCTCCGTTCCCGAACCCGATAATACTTGCCAAAAGCGTTGAAATGCGGCTGTTTACCGGCGTTCGTTCCGGCGACTATCTTGCCGTCGCGCAGCTGCTCGAGGGGATGATAAGAGATTCCTTCTTCAGCTTTGCAAGCTCCATATATGTCGTCGAGTATAAATTTGCTCATCTGAAATCGCTTGTTATCAGCCTTTTCTCGGATGTATCGATGAATGTAAGCGTTGATTTTCTGGAAGACATAAATGCGATGCGGAGGATACTGGACGCAAGGTCCGCCGCGGAGCTGATCGATGAGGTGAACGCGATATTTCACGATCTGTCCGTTTTTTCCTCAACGGTCATGAAACAGTTCCCGCCGCTGTGGCTGAGAGACGTTGGAAAGTATATCGACGATAACTTTTCGAATCCTCTCCTGAATATCTCGTCGATTGCGGCGCATTTTGAACTGAGCGCGGATTATATATCAAGGGAATTCAAGGCATACAGAGGCGTAAGCATTCTGGAGTATATCCACACGCTTCGCCTTGCGGAAGCGCGCAGGCTGCTGGCAGGCGGAATGAACGTGCACGACGTTGCGCAAAAGGTCGGATATGGACACGAGAGGACCATGACAAGAGCCTTCAAGAAATACGAGGGCATAACGCCCGGTATGCTCCGCGGCGAAGCAAAACCAAATACATGAAAAAATAACCAGCTGTGTTTCAGCGCAGGAGCCATGGACCCGAGGGCACATGGCTCCTGTTTTGCTGTTTTATTGAGTTGTCTTTCAGACGGCTTATTTGCTCATGTAGTTGTCATAAGCTCTCTGATACATGTCGATGCACTTCTGAATGTCCATAGCCTTGATCTGATCGACAAAGGCGTCGAACTCGTCCATGGATCTGGTACCATTCATGAACTGCGGTATCATCTCGTCCATAAAGGTGGAGATGTCACTCATGGTGGTGTTGAACTCAGGGGAGTCCTCGGCCAGCAGAGTCATGTTGTAGGGCAGCCAGTAGCTGTTGTCATAGT
Organism: uncultured Oscillospiraceae bacterium; assembly: GCA_934515035.1. Lineage (GTDB taxonomy): Bacteria > Bacillota > Clostridia > Oscillospirales > Oscillospiraceae > CAKSXP01. The sequence continues at coordinate 1,286 of CAKSXP010000120.1, read as the reverse complement.
CGGTGCTCGCCTTCCAGAGATCGAAAGCGTCAACAACGAAATCCTGATAATAGGGATACATGCGGTCGGCCTCGGAGACATAGGGGCCTGCGCCGCAGGCGAGGAAAGCGATCTCGCAGATGCCGAGAGGCGCTCCCTTGGGGCTGGCGGCAATATAGTCGGTGTAGATGGGCTTGCCTGCGTCGTTCAGTTCATAGGTGACGCCCTCTCTGCCGTACTGCCATATGCGGGAGCCTTCCTCGGTGTAGCCATAGTTGCACCACTTGAAAAGCAGGTCAAGGTTTTCGCAGGTGGTGGAGACCTGCATACCCATGTTGATCCTCTGGCCGGTAACACCAAAGTGGGTCAAGGAATCCTCGTCGCCTTCAAAAACGGCGTCCTTGATGCCGACGTAGTTCATGTTGGGGTCGGAAGCCAGCGCGGTGACGTCGGGGACGTTGGCGGCGTTCCAGTGGAACATACTTACGCCGCCCTTGGCAACATATTCGTTGCCGGGACGGGAGATCATGGTGTAGTTAACGTAATTGTCGGAGATGAGGCCCTCGGAATACCACTGGGAGATCATGGTCATATAATCCTTATATCCGTCTTCAATGGGACCGAACTTGACTTCGCCGTCAACAACGTAGAACGGGAATGCGTTCTGCATGGAGGAGTATTCGCCGGCGACGCCGTAGGAGCCGATCAGCCAGTTGTCGTCGGGAACTGCGGAGTAGGGGAGATAGAGCTGAGCGCCGTACTCGGTGTAGCAGGCGGTCAGGAAGTCGTGATACTGCTCATATGTGCGCAGGGTATCGACGGTGTAGCCCAGAGCATCCATGTAATCGCCGCGGGCAAGGGGGCCGTTGGGCGCGCGTCCGCCGAAATCGTCGTAGACGGAGTAGATGGAAACAACGTTTCCTTCGCCGGTCAGGATCTGACGGCGAACGACCTCGTCGGAGTCGAGGATCGCCTTATAATTCGGGATCTGGTCGAGATAATCGTCCAGAACGAGGAAAACTTCGTCCTCAACGCCGCGGGACTCGCCGCCGGTGTAGTAGCTCGCGCCGGTGAAGAACAGGTCGGGATAATCGCCGCTGGCTATGCGGGTGGACAGGTCAACTGCCGCATCGCCGGCAAGGATCCACTCGAGGTGAACGTTGGTCTGTTCTTCGAGATAGATCTGGCTGACGTTCTCGTCTGCCATCCAGTCGCCGTCAAGGTAGGGATAGATGAACGGAGCGTCGGGCTGCCATGCGGTGAAGGTGACCGGCTCATCGGTCAGCGGAAGGCTGATCTCGCCGGGG
>CAKSXP010000119.1 GCA_934515035.1 uncultured Oscillospiraceae bacterium | reverse complement strand
AAAATCGTCATACCCGCTGGCGAGACGGCGGAGCTCGAGCTTGAATACTTTGCCAATCCCGCGACGATCGACGCGGACACCGGCGACGACTATGAATTTGAGGTCGCCGAGGACGCGGTGCAGGCGCTGCCCTATTTCGTTGCGGCGCAGCAGCTGATAGTCGATCTCGTTGTGGATTCCGGGCCGCTGCTGAACATGTATAACATCATGCTCTCCGCGCTGGACACAAGGCCGCCCGGCGGCGGAGCGCTGCTGCAGAACACATTTTACACACAGGGGGGATAAGACGTGGCAAGACGCTCCGGAGTTGATATAGAAACCTCGGTATACGAAAAATTCAAAGGCGCGGACTTTTCCACGGATCCCAGCCTCATCAAGCCGTTCCGAAGTCCGATGTGCACGAACATGATATCGGACGAGGGCGGCATGCCGGTCAAGCGCACGGGCTGGCGCACGCTCCTTTCGACGGGAGCGGAGATACACGGGCTATGGTATCTCGTGCACGGCGGGAGCGTCCATTTTATCGCGCACAGCGGCACGAAGCTGCTGCGGTGGGACAGCGGAGGCCTTGGAGAGGACGGGACGCCCACAGAGCTTATGAGCGGGCTGACAAACGTTTCTGGAGCGCAGTCCGACGCCGCCGCGCTCGGCGGCAGGCTCTGGATACTGACCGGGGGCGAATACATCGTATACGACGGCACGACGGCGGCAAAGGTGGCGGACAGCACATATGCCTATGCGCCGACGACCGTTATAAGCCGGGACCCGACAAACGGCGGGGGCGAGAGCTTTGAGGATCTTAACCTCGTATCCAGATACCGCGTCAACTCCTTTCTGGCGGACGGGAAGAGCACGGTTTATCACCTTGACGCCGCGGAGCTGGACGCGGAAGGCACAGTTTCCGTCACGGTGGACGGAGAGGCAAAAACGGAGGGCACGGATTTTACGGTGGACCGCACGGCAGGGACCGTTACCTTCACGACCGCGCCGCCGGCCCCGGCGGCAGGAAGCGCGGACACCGTTACCGTCCGATTCCCCAAGACGATCGCAGGGGAAGCGGCGAAGGCGGAGAAATGCAGCATCATCACCACATTCGGCGTCGGCGGGAAAAACAGGGTGTGCATGAGCGGGAACCCGGACTTTCCGAACCGCGACTGGATGAGCGGCTTTGACGATCCGGGCTATATGCCCGATCTGGGCTATTCCGCGATAGGGATAGAGGGCGCCGCCGTCAAGGGCTATTGCAGAGTGGGAGAATATCAGGCGATAGTCAAGGAAAACAACGGGCAGGACTCCACGATATTCATGCGGAGCGGGACGCTGGACAGCGAGGGAAACGCGGTATTCTCCGTTTATCCCAGCATCGCGGGAGTCGGGGCCGTATCCGGCAGAAGCTTTGCCAGCCTCGGCGGAGAGCCGCTGTTTCTTGCCTCCACAGGCATACACACGATCACCAGCAGCTCGATATCCTCCGACCGCATTGCCCAGAACCGGTCGAGCTATATAAACGCGAAGCTCTGCATTGAGCCGGGACTGGACAGGGCCTGCGCAGTGCAGTACAGGGGACTGTATCTGCTGGCGGTCAACAGTCACGTTTACATTCTGGACGGCAAGCAGAACAAAAGCTATCGCTCCGACGCGCTGAACGACTATGTATACGAGGGCTTTTACTGGGAAAACGTGCCCGCGCACTGCTGGATGAACCACATATCGGACGAGGAAGAGGCGCTGTATTTCGGAACGCTCGACGGCAGGATATGCCGGTTCAACACGGACAGAGCGGACATGAGCCGCTATTCCGACGACGGCGAGGCCATACGCGCCGTCTGGGCGACGAAGGCCGACGACGACGGCGACGTCACGCTGCTCAAGACCATGATAAAAAAGGGCAACAGCGTTACCATCAAGCCCTATTCGCGCTCGTCGGCGCAGATATGCTTCCGGACGGAGGGGGACGTCGTTGACTGGCAGGCGGCCGCGGACACGATGGACATATTCGACTGGGAGGACATTGACTTTTCCCGGTTTACCTTCAACGCGAACGACGCGCCGCAGGAGATCATGTTCAACACAAAGGTCAAAAAATACAAGCGGCTTCAGATACTCATACGAAACGAGGCGGTAAACGAGGGTTTCGGCGTTTACAACATCACGAAGCACTTTGTATACGGCAACTATGCAAAGAGATAGGGAGGCGGACGGAGAATGGCGCTTGCAGATTACAAGATCACGGACACGGACATAAGCACAAAGGGAGTTGCCGCCGCGCCGGACAAGCTGACGGGCTCGGCGGCGGAAAACAAGGCGGTTTTCGACCGCCTTATCCGCGAGTGCGTCAGGGGTGATTTCAACGCCCTGATAGACTACATAGCCGCGCTGGAGCTCGAGACGCTGAGCGGGAACGCCGTGCGCAGCGGCGGCACGGGTCAGCTGAAATGGCTGCGCATCGGCTCCAACGGCGCGATACAGTATTCCGCCGACGGCAGCAGCTGGCAGAACATCTTTGCCACGGCGGAGGCGGAGCACAGCCACGACGACCGGTATTACACGGAGGCGGAGACGGACGCGCTACTGGCGGCAAAGGCCGCGCTGACGCACGACCACGACAGCCGGTATTACACGGAGACGGAAACGGATGCACTGCTGGCCAAAAAGCACGAATACGCCCCGGTGGAGGAGGTTACGGAATCGCGCACGCTGGCGGCGGGAGACAACGGAAAGTTTCTTTACTGCACGGCGGCGGTGACGCTGACAGTGCCGGACGGCGAAACCGCCGCTCTTCCCACGGGCGCGGAGATCGAGATATTCCGCGGAACCGACGGCGCGGTGTCCATCGCAGCGGCGGAAGGCGTGTCCTTTGCCGTTGCCGGAAACAGCACGACGGCGGAGGAAGCGCAGAGCATCGCAGAGCAATACAGCTCCGTTGTGCTCAAAAAGCTGAGCGCCGGTGTCTGGAGCATACAGGGGGCGGTCGGATGAGGCTTTCACGGCGCGGCGGACTTCTCGGCTCGAACGGCGTGAGGTGGGAGAAATACGCCTGCACAAACACGATAAGCGTTTATACATGGTATTCCGAAGGCGCGTGGGGGCCCGACGACAGCATCGGGGGAAACAGGATAAGCGGATATCCGGCATATACCTTTTCATCGGTCACGGGGCAGTTTGCAAACTCCGGCACGCTGACGAACGCGACATCCGGAAGCCTGTACTCCGCGAGCGGCTCGACGCTGACGAAATACTCTCTGTCGGGCACGACCATAACGGTGACTACAAAGACGGCCGTGCAGCACACGGGGTATACCGACAGCTACAGCGTCGGGTCCCGCCTCGGGACGGTGTATGCGGCGAAGGGGACGAAACCGGACAGCCGCCGCGGGTATGTTTACGTCGGGACGGCCTCTGGCGGATATACGATCATGCGCGACGGAAACTACAACTATTTTGCATACAGGGAGGCGGCGTGATGGCGCTTACATTCAAACAGGGGGACGCTTTTGTACTGCCCCTTTCGGGAAAGCTGAACGGCACGGCCGTGGCGGCCGCCGACATTGAGACGCTGGAGCTCATGCTAGGAGATCTTCGCAAGACGTATCCGGGAGACATGAGCTATGACGCGGAGAGCGGGAAATTCCTGCTGCCGCTGACGCAGGAGGAGACATTTTCCTTCGACCCCGGCACGCATGAATATGACCTGCGCATTGCGCTCCGCGGCGGCAGTGTTATCGGACTGAGGAAAAAGGGAAAATTCAGCGTTGCCGACGCGCTGAGCGAGGAGGTGCTCTGATGGACACACTGGAATTTGAACTCGACGGCGCCGGGGAGAGCATAACCGGGGACCTCGGGGAAAGCAGGCTCATACCGGGGCCGCAGGGCGAACGCGGCGAGAAAGGAGAAAGGGGCGAAACGGGCCCGCGAGGCGAGAAGGGCGAGCAGGGGGAAACGGGCCCGCAGGGACCGAGGGGCGAACCCGGACCGGCGACCGGCATAAGCGCGGACGAGGCTGGAAAATGGCAGGTTCCCATCGCGGACGGCGAAGGAGGGTATGCGTGGGGCGGCGTGGTTTTGCCCAAGACAACGTATACATATACCTTCATCGGGCAAACGAAAACGAAAGACATTTTCATTAAAGAGGGCCGGTTATCGCCACAGCCGGCCGATGCCGACGATTCAACCGTGTCTTTGTATGGACTTGTGCTCAGTACTGATTTCTCCGGCAGCACCCTCGCAACCAAGCCATCGCTGGCCACCGCGCTTGTCAAGCGATTCTCGCAGCTGTACGATCTGGATTTGCTTTCCGAAAGCTTTGAAGCGTATTCAGATGACGCACGTATAAAAATTACACGGGCAACGAGCGGGGGAAAAGTGCAGGTTACGGGGACTAAAGAAGTCGTAAGCGGACGGTACACCGGGTATATGACCACCGCATATTACTATCCCGAAACTGACACCTACTCTCAGTACGGCTCTTATTACTGCCCGATGATACTTCAATCCTCACTTACGGAGGGCTCTTTCAGCAGTTCTCAATTTCTGATGTCAGCAGCTCCAACCGAAGATATGCAGGTTGCGACAAAAAAATACGTTGACGATAAAAGCGGCTGGGACGGCGAGGGAGCCGTCCGCTATGACGAGGCGCAGTTGCTGACCGATGATCAGAAGGCCGCGGCCTGTGACAACATAAGCGCGCTGAAGGGGAAAACGGTCTATTACTGGAATAATGAGAGCTCCCATGCAAACGACCTGTTCGCGATACTCACCTACGGCGGAACCGGCGTGGTCGCAGATGGCGCCAGCAGCGGCAGCGTCAGCGCGCCCACCGGCATGACATTCCCCGCGTTTATCGTCTGCGGCGGCGTAACCTATGGAAAGAGGGACTTTTCGGTTTTCGATGCCGGAGGCGCGATCTGGGAAGGTACGGGCAACCTCATGAAAGGCACCTTGGAGGGCATAAACAGAGTCGACCTTGCGCTCGGGCTCAGCTCGGCGAGCGCCGGAATGGTCCCGAGCGTAGGCAGCGTTGGCTCGAACGGTAAACCGGCGTCGTGGACGCTGCTGGGCGTCGTAACGCCCGAAAACCTCACTTCTCCCGGCAGTCCTGCTGATCTTGTAAACTTTGCAGCGTTTCAGGCCGCAGTGCCGCTTGTGCAGCAGATGAACATCACCGGAGCAGCGGTCGGGCAGATCGCAAAGATAGCGTCCGTGGACGGCAACGGCGCACCCACGCAATGGGCGGCGGCGGATATGCCTGCGGACCTGCCGGACGTCACAGCCGACGACAACGGAAAGTTTCTGCGCGTTGTGAACGGCGCATGGGCGGCGGACGTCAGTTCTGCCGTGACGGGCTTTGCGAAGATCGCCAGCGGGACATACACCGGAACCGGCACATACGGCGCAGACAACCCGTGCAGCCTGACTTTCGACTTTGAGCCGAAGATAGTTATAATGCTCGGCTATTTGGAGCCTAATGTTGGCTGGCAACCCCTGTTTGGCGGTTCAACAGGCAGTTCACAAGCCTTGAGCACAGTCATGACCGCGGATGCTCTATCCACGACATACAGCGCGCGGACGGGATTTCTGAAGGGCAACAGCTATTCCACATTCAACACGATAAAAGGGAAAAAGAGCGAAGACGGCAAAACCTTTTATTGGTATGACACGGAAAGTGACAGCGGCCAGTGCAACAGCGAAGGCTATACCTATTACTATCTTGCGATAGGCTGAGGGAACAAAAAAGCCGCCCCCTTTTATTAAGGGGGCAGCGAGGGGAAAGGTCAGCGGGCCTTTTGATACAGTTCGGTGAGCGCGTCTGTGAGCACCTGCGAGAAATTGATCTTCTGCTTTTCCGCGAATGTATTGAGCCATGCGGGAATGGTGAGATTCTTGCGAACGGCCTTATCGCCGTATTTCTCCGCATAGGAATCCATATCAAGGACAAGAAAATTGACAAACCCGCCGGGCGCGACATCGAGAGAGTCGACGGAGCCGGGAGCGGGAGGAACATTGCCGTCCTCGAGCTCATCCAGGACCCAGCCGGAAGCGGCGTCCTCTGCCATCAGAATGGCGTCGGCAAGAGTTGCCC
>CAKSXP010000118.1 GCA_934515035.1 uncultured Oscillospiraceae bacterium | reverse complement strand
CTGTCCTCGAGCTTCATCATCTCCATCGGCGGCCGGTCGGAGGTTATGACGATCTGATGTCCCGCCTCGTAGAGAGAGTTGAAGGTATGGAAAAACTCCTCCTGCGTCTGCTGCTTGCCGGCGATGAACTGGATATCGTCGACGAGGAAAAGGTCGGCGTTTCTGTATTTCTGCCTGAAGGCCTCCGCCGTGCCGGACTGGATTGAGTTTACCATCTGGGTCGTGAACTCGTCGCCCTTGATGTAGACGATCTGCTTGGAGGAGTCGCTGTTTCCGATGGCGTGGCCGATGGCAAAGAGAAGATGCGTCTTGCCGAGACCGGAATTGCCGTAGATGAACAGCGGATTATATGCCTTGCCCGGATTTTCGGACACCGCAACGGCGGCGGCGTGGGCAAACTTGTTCGAAGGGCCGACGACGAAGTTGTCGAAGGTATAGGCCGCCATTTCCGGAAGATTGCTTATCGTCGCTTTTTCGGTCCTGTAATCCTCCAGCTCGTCCCCGGTCAGCACCATGAGCTCGAACCGGCAGGAGAAAAGGTCGTTGAGCACGTTTGTTATGCTCTCGGAAAAGCGCTGGGTTATGATGCCGCGCTTGAAGCTTGCCGGACAGTAGAGAACAAATGTGTTGTCGGTTATATCTATCGGTTCGCATTCGTCGAACCAGGTCGTCATCGCGGTGGGCGTCAGCGTTTCGCTCAGCTTGTCGAGAATGCTTTTCCATACGTCAGAAACGGAATTCATCATAGCTTTATCATTACCCCAGTAAAGTAACTTATTTTAATAATTATCTATCTTTAGAGTATATCAAAAAAACCGCGCTATTGCAAGTATAACCGGCGGATATATATTATATAAGGAATTATATACTTACTAACGTTATCTATATATTACGCACAAAAGGCTTTGAATTGCATATATCCGTATAACAGAAAAAATTTCTGCCCGAAATACGGCGCTCAGGGAAAAGTAAAAAAACCTCCGGGTCCCATTTTTCTCTTGAAAATAAGCCTGTCCGGTAGTACAATATTTTCTCTGAAAAGGAGACACCATGCAAAAGCTGTGCATTTCGATTTTCAATAATCCCGCTCTTGACCCCCTCCCTCAAATGCTGGAAGGGGGCGCTTTGCCTGCCCTCGTTTCGGGCCTCGGCAGCGTCCACCGCGCAAATCTTGCCTCCGCGCTTTACCTTCGCTTTGAAAGGCCGGTGGTCATCGTCTGCCCGGACGAGACCGCCTGCGAGAACATGTGCCGCGACGTTGAGTCATACACGGGCGTAAGTCCGGTGCTTCTGACGAGCCGCGACCTTACGCTCTATACGGCGGACAGCGTCTCGCGCCAGAACGAGCAGAAGCGAGTTGCGGCGCTGGCGGCTCTCGCCTCCGGCGAGGCGCCCGTTACCGTCTGCACCGTTTCGGGACTCATCCAGCGTGCCCCGGACAGGGAGAGCATGACGCGCTGCATGCTGACGCTGACGCCGATGCAGCATATTTCGCCGGAGCAGATCGAGCGCATCCTTATCCGCAACGGATATTCCGTCTGCGAACAGGTCGAGGGTCCCGGCCAATTCTCGCGCCGCGGCGGCATTCTGGACTTTTTCTCCCCGTCATACCCGAACCCTGTGCGCATAGAGTTCTGGGGCGACGATATAGACAGCATCAACTTTTTCGATATCGAGAGCCAGCGGCGGACGGAAATGCTCGAAAACGTGCGTCTGCTGCCCGCGGCGGAAACTCTGCCCTCCATGTGTCCCGGCGGCGAAACGGCGCTTGCAGACGGGCTTGAGGCGCTTTTGCGCCACATAAGCGCGCGCAGCGCGAAATACGACGGCGCAAAGCTTGCCGAAACTCTGCGGGCGGACGCCGAAAGGCTCCGCAGCGGGGCTTCCCTTTCCGCCGCGGACAGGTATATGGAGCTGATATACCCGAAGTTTTCTACCGCGCTGGACTATCTTCCGGAGGACGCGATAGTTTTTCTCGACCAGCCGCCGAAGCTCACGGAGCGTGCGGACGGATACGAAAAACAGATGAACGAGGACATAAAAAGCCTCGTCCGGAGCGGATATATCCCCGGAAAGATATCCAACTTCTATATGTCCTGGGAGGAATGCTGCCAGCGTCTGGCCGACTGGCCCGTCGTGATGGGCGATTCCTTCACCGTCGGGAAATATCCGATGGAGCTGCGCTCGGTCATCGGGCTGGTATGCAAGCAGCTCCCGGGCTACGGCGGCAGCGCGGACACCGCCGCCGGGGACGTGCGGCACTATATAAACAGCGGCTACCGCGTCGTTGTCCTCGCGGGGGACGAGCGCAGGGCGAACCTGCTGCGCGATTTCTTCTCGGAAAAGGGCATATCCTCATACGTCGATACAAAGCTCTCCTCCCTGCCGGACGAGGGCCGGTGCTGCATTTCCGTCGGCGGTCTTTCTGCGGGATACGAGTATCCGGAGATGAAGCTTGCCGTGATAACGGACGCGCAGATGTCCAGAGGGGCGCTGAAACGGCCGAAGCGCAGGAAGGCGGCTTCCGACCGCGTAAGGCTCCAGAGCTATGCGGACCTGTCCGTCGGCGACCTCGTAGTCCACGAGCACCACGGCATTGGCCGCTTTGCCGGCATCTTCAAAATGCCGGTGGACGGCGTACAGAAGGATTATATCAAGATCTGCTATGCGGGAACGGACAGCCTTTATGTCCCCGCGACGCAGCTCGACCTTGTTTCAAAATATATCGGCGCGGGAGGCGACGACAAGCCCGTCCGCCTTTCAAAAATGGGCGGAACGGACTGGACAAAGACGAAATCCCGCGCAAAAGCCGCCGCGCGCGACATGGCCGACGGCCTTATAAAGCTCTATGCCGAGCGCAGGCGCACGCCTGGCCATGCCTTCGCGCCCGACTCCCCGTGGCAGACGGAGTTTGAAGAGCGCTTCGGCTATACCGAGACGGACGACCAGCTCCGCTGTATTGCGGAGATCAAGAAGGATATGGAGTCCTCCGTCCCGATGGACCGCCTGCTCTGCGGCGACGTCGGCTTCGGCAAAACGGAGGTCGCTCTGCGCGCCGTTATGAAATGCGTGCTCGACGGAAAGCAGGCGGCGATACTCGTGCCGACGACCGTGCTCGCGCAGCAGCATTACCAGACCGCGATGCAGCGCTTCTTCGGTTTTCCCGTCACGATATCCGTCCTGTCCCGGTTCCGGACGGCGTCCCAGCTCAAGCAGACGCTCAAGGACATAGCCGACGGCACCGTCGATATCGTGATCGGCACGCACAAGCTGCTTCAGAAGGACGTCCGCTTCAAGGACCTGGGCCTGCTCATCGTTGACGAAGAGCAGCGCTTCGGCGTCAGCCACAAGGAGCATATCAAGGAAATGAGCCGCAACGTGGACGTTCTGACGCTCTCGGCAACGCCGATACCGCGCACGCTGAACATGGCGCTTTCCGGTCTGCGCGATATGTCCACGATAGAAGAACCGCCGCAGGACCGTCTGCCGGTGCAGACCTTCGTCATGGAGCACGACTGGAACGTCGTCTGCGACGCGATACGCCGCGAGCTTCAGCGCGGCGGACAGGTATATTACCTGCACAACCGCGTCGAGAATATAGAACAGACGGCATCGCGCCTTTCCGCGATGCTGGAGAACGCGACAGTGGCCGTGGCGCACGGACAGATGGACCAGGATCAGCTTGCGGAGGTCATGGAGAGCGTCGCCGACGGCACGACACAGGTGCTCGTCTGCACAACGATAATCGAAACGGGCATCGACATTCCGAACGTCAACACCCTGATAATCGAGGACGCGGACAAGCTCGGCCTTGCCCAGCTCCACCAGATACGCGGCCGCGTCGGCCGGTCGTCGCGCAGGGCGAGCGCATATCTGACCTTCCGGAAAAACAAGGTGCTCTCGGAGGTGGCGGAAAAGCGGCTCGAGGCGATACGCGAGTTTGCCGAGTTCAACTCCGGCTTCCGCATCGCCATGCGCGACCTTGAGATACGCGGAGCGGGAAATCTTCTCGGCTCCGAGCAGTCGGGATATCTGACGGACGTCGGATACGACATGTATCTCAAGCTTCTGGAGGAGGCCGTGCTTGAAAAGCGCGGCGAAAAGCCGGAAAAACGCACGGAGTGCGCGGCGGATCTCGCCGTTTCCGCGAACATCCCGGAGCGCTATGTGTCCTCGCCGGAGATACGCATGGACCTTTACCGGCGCATCGCGCTCATAAGAACGGAGGAGGAGGCCGACGACCTGACCGACGAGCTTATCGACCGCTTCGGCGATCCCCCGCCGGAGGTCAACACGCTTGTCCACGTCGCGCTTCTGCGCGGCGAGGCTTCGCGCGCGGGAATAACGGATATAAGCCAGAAGGCGGGATTCCTGCGCTTCAGGCTCGGCGACTTCGACATGGAGCGGGTGTCCCTGCTCTACGGACAGCCGCAGTATAAGGGCCGCGTCAAGGTCGAGGCGGGAAACGAGCCATGCATCAGCCTGAAGCTCAAAAGCAAGATGCGCATACTCTCGGAGGCGCGCGCATTTGTCGAGGCCTATGACGGCACCAAAAACGAACAAACTGTAAATTCATAGCCGCCCGTGTTGCGATTTTCCCGGCGGCGGGCTATAATTACAAGCATCATTCACACAAGCGGACATTTAAGGAGAAAACGATGAAAAGAACGATTTCAGCAATACTGGTCCTGACGCTGCTCGCGGCCCTGCTCTGCGGCTGCTCCGGCAGCGAGGTCAGAAACTACACCGACCCGACGGACGCTCCCGCCGAGGAGACCGATGACCCCGCAGAGGTGACGGAAGCTCCCGCGGAGGATGACGGTATTCCCGACTATACCTATGCCTATGAGAAATACGCTCCCGACACCGTCGTCATGACCGTAGACGGCGAGCCCGTGTACTGGGACGAATATTTCTACTGGATGATGGACGCGATGTACCTTGTCGCCTATTATTACGATTATGTAACGGACTGGAACGCGGCCTGCGCCTTCGATTCGTCCATGACCTATGACGAGTATATCGGGCAATATGCCAACAGCACGGTCAAGATGTACCACAGCATGGAGAACAAGGCCAAAGAGCTCGGCATCACCATGACGGACGAGAACAACGCATATATCGACGAGCTCTGGCAGCAGGACGTTGAAAACGTCGGCTCCGAGGAGGACCTCATCGAGAGGATAAAGCAGGTCTACCTGACGAAGGACCTCTATTATTACATCAACACGATCTCCGTGCTGGCGGATTCCACCTTCAACGAGCTTTACGGCGAGGCCGGTGAGAAGCTCAGCGAGGAGGACATCATAAACTACGGCAAGGACTCCGGCTATATCCGCGTCAAGCACATCCTCTTCAAGACGACCGACGACGAGGGCAACACGCTCACGGACGAGGAGGTCGCCGAGAAGAAAAAGAACGCCGAGGAGGTCCTGGCACAGCTTGCCTCCGCCGGAAGCAGCGAGGAGCTTGAGACCCTGTTCGACCAGTTCATGAACGAATATTCGGAGGACACCGGGCTCACTGTCTATCCGGACGGCTATTGCTTCACCACCGGCGACATGGTCGAGGAGTTCATGACCGCCAGCGCTGCGCTCGGCGAATACGAGCTGTCGGAGCTCGTCTCCAGCGAGTTCGGATATCACATCATCCTGCGTCTGCCGCTGCGCACGGCTGACGTGCCCATCAACGACGGTACGAACGATCTGCGCTATCTCGCGGCGAGCGACATGTTCAACTCCAACGTCGAAAGCTGGGCCGAGGAGGCCGAGGTCGTCTGGGCCGAGGGCTTCGAAGATATTACCCCGGCGAAGATATTTGCCGTGAGCGAGTGAGAGCATTAAAAATCTGAAAATAAAAACCGAAGCGGCGTACAGGTGTACAAAGCTTCGGTTTTTTTATCATTTCAATTATTTCTACCTTTTTCCATTTATCTTTTTTCTGGATAACATCCAGCGTGCGTCTGCTCCGCAGAGGGGCTTTCTTTAACTTTTTTCTTCTATTTTTTCTTATTAGCCTTACCAGGCTGGGTTCTCTTTCAGAGGGACATACTTTTCCGCTCGTCCGGAAAAGTATGCAAAAGGGACGCACAAGGGGGACTCTTACAGAGCCG
>CAKSXP010000117.1 GCA_934515035.1 uncultured Oscillospiraceae bacterium | reverse complement strand
GGTCTACGCTGCGCTCCTGCAGGAACCCCAGATCGTCCGCGGTGAAGTGCAGTCGGATCCCCGGTACATTCCCTTCCTCAACGGGCTGCTGGATTGGCGGAGCGGCGTACTGTATCCGCATGATTCCGGAATCATTACCACCTATGTGCTGAACGCCCACTACCTGCCAAATGGCGGCAGGACGCTGCACTTCGACCAGCTCCTGCACACAATTGCAGGCGGCGATCAGAACCTGATCGCCCGGATCTGGCAGATGCTCGGCGTGATCCTCAGCCCGGACATGGCGGCAAAGGCGTTCTTCGTTCTTCAAGGTCCATCAGATACGGGCAAGAGCCTGTTTGCCCAGTTCATCGCGGAGTTCTTTTCCGACGATATGATCAGCCGCATGAATCTGCACGACCTGAAGCAGAACTTCGCACCGGCCAATCTGGAGGGACGGAGGCTCTGCATCTCCAGCGACGCTCAATCTGGGGCTCTGGATCCGGTCGCCACCAGCCTGATCAAGCAGGCCACCGGCGGGGACGCCATCTCAGCTGATGTCAAATTCAAAGACCGGATCCAGTTCCGCTGTGCCGCAAAGTTCGTGCTCGTGACCAACCACGCAGTGCGCACAAAAGACCCGGACGAGGCCTTTTTCCGCCGGGCAGTGGCGATCCCGTTTCGGTACGCTGTGGACCGCACAGCACAGCTTCCGCAGGATCTGCTGCTGAGTCAGCTGCGGGGTGAAATGGATGCGATCGCAAGCCGGGCAAGTGCAGAGTACTGCCGTCTGGCCAATGGCCGCTTCATCTTCACGGGGGACTTTCCCCTGAATGATCCTTCCGTTGTCCAAAATCCAAACTATGCCAAGGAGGACAACCTTGCTGATCTGATAAGGCGGTTTATTCAGGTCTGTCTGGAACCTTGCGAGGGCACTTGGATTGCCACATCGGAGTGCTATGACGCTTTCCAACAGTTCGCTGGCGCTGGGATACTGACCCAGCACCACTTTTCCCTGCTGTTTTACCCGGAGATTGAGCGGCTATTGGGAGCAAAGAGGGTGAGAAAGACGCCGCAGGGCGCTCCAAACGCGATCTGGTGTGTGAGCGGTGTCTGCTTCAGCAAGGAAGGAGTTGCTCCAAATGTCTAAAAAACCGGCTTCTGCACAAGTCCCACAGCGCAAGCTGCTGCTCTCGGCAACCGAGATGGCCAAGGTATCCGGCATCGGAGAAAACACGCTGCGGACTTTGATGGTCCAAAATAAGATCGAGTACCTGCAGGTGGGTTCACACCGGCTGCTGTCCGAGCAGGCGATCTGGGACTACTACGACCGCAACAAGACCGCCGTGGTGGCAGATATGCACGGGCAGATCCGTCTGCTCAGACGGCTGGCATAACACTCTTATGGGAGCGGGGGTTCCCGCTCCCTCATTTGAAAGAAAGGTGAAAAAATGTCTATCTCAGAACGCACTGTAACCAACAAGCGCAGCCGCACCGGGGAACTGACCGGACGCCCCGGCGTGGTCTTTGATGTGCGGATAAAATATAAGGTCAACGGCGCTTACAAAACTTATACCAAGAAAGGTTTTACCACAAAACGGGAGGCAATGCAACACGAGGCTGCAATGAAAGTCAAATTATCCTGCCCTTCTTATGTTCCGCCTTCGGCTCCGCAGCGGAAGGAGACTGTCCGGGAGTATCTGGCGGAATGGATCGAGCGGCATGGAAACGCCAATCTCCGCCCAAGCACCAAAGCGAGCTATAAAAGCCACATCCGCAATCACATCAACCCCTATATTGGTGATGTGCCCTTGGGACAGGTGACGCCCGCCATGCTGGACGATCTGTTTCAAAAGCTGTTTGCCGCGGGACTCTCCAACAGCTCTGTGAAGTATGCCCATCGCATTCTCGGCGTTGCGTTTGAGCATGCCCGGAAATACCATTACATTGAGAGTAATCCCGCTCGTGACACCATCACGAAGTTTGGGAAGCAGGGCAAGACCCCGGATCCCTATACCGTGGAGCAGATGCGGACGCTGATGGCGCAGGTATCCGGAACACAGTGGGAGCTGATCGTTGTCTTAGGCGGTCTGTACGGACTTCGGCTATCGGAAATTCTGGGACTGCGTTGGAGAAATGTTGACCTTGAAAACCTGCGCTTTGATGTGATCGAGCAGCTTCCCTTCGGCCTTCCGCGGGAATCCTACCTTGTGGAGGAGATGGCTCCGGTAAAAGCCGGGGAGCGCACATTGCCGATCACAGAATTTGCACTGCCGTTCTTCCAGCGCCAGCAGGCTCTGCAAAAACGGCAAAAGCAGCTTTTACTCTGTGCCGGGACACCTTACTATGAGAATGATCTGGTGATCTCCAAGGCAAACGGAATCCCGGAACGGCGGGAGCGCGTTTCCGCAAACTTCGGGCAGTTACTGCGCCATCTGGACATGCCGCACATTCGTTTTCACGATCTGCGCCATTCCGCGGCGACGAACATGCACCAGCTGACCGGAGATTTTTACACGGTCAGTATGATCCTCGGTCACAGTTTGAAGGGGATCGGAATTCAGCTGGGGCTGTCATACAATCTGGAATCCGTTACCGCGCAGTATGTAGATGTCCGAATGGACCGCAAGAAACTGGTTCTGGACGAATATCATCAGGCGGTACTGGCAGCGGATGCCGCGTTGGAAACATAAGCGAAGAGGGGCTCTCGGCGGATTCCGGGAGCCCCGTTTTATGTATCTTGGTACCCATTTGTATAGCATTTTATAGGATGTTTTGAGTTCTATGGTACCAAAATGGAACCATTTATGCATCCGCCTTGCATATTACTGAATAACTATCGTTTTGGATTCAGAGGTGGCAGAAAGTCTCTGAGAACAAGATTTCACTGAGGAAATCAAGGCCATCGAAAAAAGAAAAAGCCTTGAAAGCGTGTACTTTCAAGGCTTTGGCGGAGATGGAGAGATTCGAACTCTCGCGGGCTTTTACACCCCTACCGCATTTCGAGTGCGGACCCTTCGACCACTTGGGTACATCTCCAAATTGAAAAATATTCGGTTTTTATGCGTGGATAACATGATTTCGAGTCAGGGCCGTTATAACCACTTCGATACCGCTCCATATTCATTTGCGCCTAAAAAGAATACAACATAAAAGCAGACTTGTCAATTGTTTTTAAGCACCCTGCGGAGCCGGAAGCCGCTCCGCAGGATATTTCAAGCCCGGCGCTTTGCCGCTTCGACAACATGTGAGACAAGAACGCTGGTCGTAACGGTGCCGACGCCGCCGGGCACGGGGGTTATGGCGCCGACGATCGGCTCCGCCTCATCAAAGCGGACGTCTCCGCAGAGTCGGCCTTTTTCCGCGCTCCAGTTTGTTCCGACGTCTATTACCGTCTGTCCGGTGGAAAAATACTCTCCTCCGATCGTCTCTGCTCTGCCCGCGGCCACGATCACGATGTCGGCGCGTCTTGTGATCTCCGGGGCGCCCCGCGTGCGGGTGTGGCAGACGGTGACTGTCGCGCTGCGGTTGGTCAGCAGCATTGCCGCGGGCTTTCCGACGACAAGGCTGCGCCCGATGACCACGGCGCGGCGTCCGCATATCTCAATGCCGAAATGGTCCAGTATCTCAATGCAGGCCTGTGCGGTGCAGGGGGCGAAGCCCGCTCCGGAGCCGGAAAACACACCGGCCAGCGAGGTGTCCGTCACCCCGTCAACATCCTTTTCGGGACTCAGCGCATGTCTGAGTGCCTCATCGTCAAGATGCGGCGGCAAGGGACGGAAATATATTATGCCATGCACGGAATCGTCACGGTTGAGTTCATCAAGCGCCGCCATCAGCTCCTCCTGGGAAACACCGGCGGGCAATACGACATTACGGACCTCCACACCGGCCAGGGCACAGCGCTTCATAGCGTTTTTTTCATATGAGATATCGTCCGCGCGATCCCCGACGCGCAGTATTGCGAGCGTCGGGACGATCCCGGCAGCTCTGAGCCGCTCAGCCTCCGCTCTGGTTTTTTCGTTGATGGCCGCCGTTACGAGCGAGCCATTCAGTATCTGCGCCATCAGGCGTACCTCCCGTATACGGACTCATATACCTCATCCGCAATTTTCCGGTGTCCGGCCATCAGTTCGTCGACCTTCGCATTGAGCGCATCCGCATATTCGCGGTCGGACATGAGTTTTGTATTAACGCGGACGTTCATCGCCGCGCCGTACATCGCGCCCCGGCACAGAACAACTCCCGTTCCCGCATCGGAAGCCATCAGCGCTGATCCTTTCTTCGCAAGCTCGCGGTGCAGCAGTATTCCCCGGCAGGACAGTTCGAGTATGCGCATCGGAACGGAGGCAGCGCGGCGCAGACAGTCCTCCATGACCTCCGCCCGCGATGGGTCGTCCTTCGGGATGGCGTAAGCGCGGGAAAGCGGCTCAAAGGCCTCGGCGTCGCCGTCTATGCACGCGAGCAGCTCTTTTCGAAGTGCCTCTGCCGATATCATGAGTTCCTGTATCTCCGGCTCGACGGCGGCATACTTTGCCTTGCCTGCGGTATAGTTGCAGACCATCGTGCCAAGCGCGGCGCCGAGCGCGGCGGCAAGCGCACATGCGCCGCCGCCGCCGGGCACGGCGGACTTTGCCGCGAGCGAGTCCGAAAACTCGCGCAGTGTCATATCAAGCATGGACATGGGCGTTTTCTCCGGCGCTCAGAACAGTCCGCTGACCTTGCCGGTCTCGACGTCCACATCGATGCGGCGGTAGGCGGGATTGGAGCCGGTCCCGGGCATCATGCTGATCGTGCCGGCCATCGGACAGAGGAACCGCGCCCCGCCGTACTCGAGAATATCGCGGATGGGCAGACGCCAGCCCCGCGGCACTCCCTTGAGCGCGGGGTCATGGCTCAGCGAAAGATGAGTTTTGACCATCATTGTGCAATAGTCCGCGTATTTCGGGTCCGATTCAAAGCGCTTTGCCTTTTCCTCCGCGAGCGGGGACCAGTCAACGCCGTCGGCGCCGTAGACCTCCTTTGCTATCAGCTCAACGCGCTGCCGCAGAGGGGTGTCAAGGTCATAGAGATAGCGAATGGGCTCTTCCGGCTCCTCGCAGGCGTCGATCACGGCCTGAGCGAGCTCTATCGCTCCATCCCCGCCGTACTGCCAATGCTCGGAGAGCGCGCAGCGAACGCCCTTTTCGGCGCAGAGCCTGCGCACAAGGGCTATTTCGGCGTCGGTATCCGTGTAGAACTTGTTTATGCAGACAACGGGCTTTATGCCGCTCTTCTTCACGTTGTTAACATGGTGGAACAGGTTTTCGCAGCCCTTTTCCAGCAGCTCAAGGTCCTCGCGGGTGTACTCCTCCGGCAGGGGACGGCCCGCAACTACCTGCGGCCCGCCGCCATGCATCTTGAGCGCGCGTATCGTTGCGACAACAACGGACACGTTGGGCTTGAGCCCGGAAAGGCGGCACTTGACGTTCCAGAACTTTTCAAAGCCGATATCCGCCGCAAAGCCGGACTCGGTCACATGGTAGTCAAAAAGCTTGAGAGCCAGACGATCGCCGATTATGGAGCTCTGGCCGATAGCGATGTTCGCAAACGGGCCCGCGTGGACAAGGCAGGGCTGGTGCTCGACCGTGTAGCAGAGCGTGGGATTGATCGTATTGCGCATCCATGCGGTCATTGCACCCGCGACCTCGAGATCCTCGGCGGTAACGGGGTTCCCCTTTTTATCATAGGCAAGGACGATGCTGCCGATGCGTCTGCGCAGATCGGGCAGGTCGCGCGCAACGGAGAGGATCGCCATAAGCTCGGAGGAGACCGCGATATTGGTTCGAGTCATCATGCGGAAGCCGTCCATTTTGCCCTCGCCAAGACCGATTTCCATCTTGCGGAGCGCCTGGCAGCAGAAGTCCATGACGAAGTTCCACTCAACGCGCTCCGGATCGATGTCGAGCCGCTTTATTCCGATGGAGGCAAGTCTCTCGTCATCATAGTTGCGCTCGTGCTGCATACGGGCGTTGAGCGCCGTCATGCCGAGGTTATGCGCGTTCATGATGTCGTTTATATCTCCGGTAAGGCCGAGAGAAAACTCGGTCATCGGGATGAGCAGAGCATTCCCGCCGCCCGCGGCAGTGCCCTTGACGTTCATGGT
>CAKSXP010000116.1 GCA_934515035.1 uncultured Oscillospiraceae bacterium | reverse complement strand
TCTGCACACTGTCCATTTGGACAGTGTGCTTTTTTTCTGCCTGCGGTATGCTGGACGTGGAAGGAGGGATCCCATGAAACGAATAGTGCTCGATCTGCAATGCGCCATGTTTGCCGACGCCATTTCACAGGCGTTGGAGCGCAGCGACCCGGATTTTCACATTCTGCGTGCTGAGTCACCCGGCAAAACCGCAGCGCTCTGCAAGTCGAGCCATGCCTATGCACTCATCATGGAGGTGACCAGCTATACGCCGTGGCGGCTGGATGAGCGGCTGCGGCTACGCGATGAGGTAAAACACCTGTGCCCCGACTGCAAGGTGCTGTTTCTGGTCGATGAAAACGCCGACCGCGCACTGGCGGCGAATGTGCTGCTGGCGAAAAAGGACGGACGTATCGACAGCTTCATCTACGCCTCAGTCTCTCCGACGTATCTGGCCGCAGTGCTCGATACGCTATGAAAGTGGAACCAATCTATTAAGGAGGAAACTATGAAAAAGAATCTGACCAAGTTTTTTTGTCTGTGTCTGGCTGCTGTTATGCTGCTGAGTCTCGCCGCCTGCGGCAAGGAAAGCGGACCGGATGTGACCGGCAAATATCTCTGCATTGCTGTCGCCGAAGACGGCGTGAATTTTACCGCTCCAGAAAGCGATGAGCAATATGTTGAGCTCAAAAAGGGCGGAAAGGGCGAAATTTACACCGATTTGGCCTTTGAATTGACATGGTCGCTCGACGGCGAAAACTTCTCCGGCAGCTACAAAATTTTTGGCATCGACGCGCCCATCACAGGCACGCTCAAAGACGGCGTTCTGGAGATCAAGGACGACGATGTTGTCATGCGCTACCTCAAGGAGGGCACGGAAGCGCCCGATTGGGCAAGCGATGTGGCAGCAGCTCCCGAAAAGGGACGCCTGGCCGGAATGTATACACTCTACGCGATGGAAGTCGCGGGTGAACGCTATGACTACGCGACGCTCGTTGAGATGGACATGATGGATTCCAGCTACCTGCGCATCGACTACGACCCTGCCGACGGCTATACCGGCGAACTTAGCTTCGAGGGCGAAGAACCTGATACATTTACACTGGAAGATGAGCTTGGAATGCTGAATTTCCCGTCGGGCGAACAGATGGGATTCTTTGAAGAAGAGCCCGGCGTCATCGGAATTACGCAGGCTGAGATGGGCGGCACGATCTTCTTCGCGCTCGATTCCGTCGAGCGTCCCGATGCGCCTGCCGCAGAGCCTGAGATCGATGAACTTGTCGCGTGGTGGAACGGCGACTGGTACGGCTGGTGGTATATGTACGGCTGCAAAGGCGATTATGAGGACCTTGAGGGCGCGTATTGGGACTGTGAGGCACACATTGATATCGACCCCGATACTTATACCGGCACGATGGAGATGTGGGACGACGAGCAGTATCAGAACATGGGCGGCATCGGCATGGTCGATGTGTCGCTCAGCAGCAGCGGCACGGGCGAACATGGAACGCTTATGAGCGAGGGCGGCTGGTTCGAGGAAATGACGCTCTCTCACGCCGACTGGATCATCGATCCAGGACTGTCAGATGTTGAAAATATGCTCACCATAACCGGCTCATATGATGATGACAACGGAAACGTTTACTACTTCGAAATGATGATCCGCCCGTGGGGTCAACTCTGGGAAGATGTAGACGAGGATGACCGGCCGTGGAGCTATGAGAATTGGTATAAGCCGATGATCGAAGACGGTGTTACCAAAATGTCCATCCGCTTCGGCGATCCCGACCCCAGCGTCTATGAGGATCTGGAGCCGAAGAACGAGGACGTCACCGGCTCCGAGAACGGCGTTTCTGACGCCGGATACGGCAAATCCAATGCCGCGGCGACCGGTGAGGTAAACCTTGATACGCTGAAAACCGGCTGGGAGACGATCCGAAACTCGGAAAACAAATATGAAATGCTCTACGAGGACGTCCGCGACATATTCGGCTGTGACGGCGAACCCTACAAGATAGACGGCGTGAAAAACGCCTACTGCTGGCAGAACGGCGGTGCGATTGTCACCGTGACGTTCAAGGTGCTGGACGACGGCAATGAGGAACTGAACGCAATTGCCGCCACCGGACTGGACTGAGAACATGCATGTCAGGGCAGACGGAAAGGAGACTCACTATGCAAGTCACGATCTCAAAGCTGCCGGAAACGCTCACGGAATTTGAAACACTCGCCGCAGCGGGACGCCAGCCGGAGCGCATCTGTGCACTGTTTTTGTGCGCGCTGGCGTTGTTTGACAAGGATAAAGACGCGGGAACTGCCGCTATGGATATTCTCCGCGGGCCGCGTCCCATGACACCGTATGACTGCCAGTTCCTGCGCGACCGTCTGCGCGGCAAATCTTATCTGCCGCTGGCATATTTCGAAGGAGCGGCGCCTGAAAACGGCTACGTGCCGCGCATACCGTACACGCTGAACGTGCTGGCAGACCCCAGACCGCAGGATATCGAACCCGGCTATCTGCGCGTCTTTCTCAAAACGGCGGGCGCCGATTCTGCCCGGCCCATGAAGCTGCGGCAGAAAGGCTCGACCGGAGAATGGTTTCTCTGGGAGTATTCCAGCATTTTGAGCGGCATTCGCGTCCCCGCGGCGGAAGACCCGTGGGCATACTTGGGAGGCTCCCGCTTCCCTGATCATCAGAAAAGAGGTACATAAAATGGGACTTATGAAAGCGGCGCTCGGCGCAGCCGGCGGCGTGATGGCCGACCAGTGGAAAGAGTATTTTTATTGTGAGTCCATCGACGAAAACGTGATGGCCGTAAAGGGGCAGCACCGTGTTTCCGGCCGCAGCAGCAATGACCGCGGCAGCGACAATATTATCTCAAACGGCTCCGTCATTGCCGTGGCGGACGGACAGTGCATGATCATCGTCGATCAGGGCAGGGTCACTGAGCTTTGTGCGGAGCCGGGAGAATTCATATATGACTTCTCCACGGAACCGTCAATATTCTCCGGAGACCTGAGCACAAGCATTCTCGATACATTCAGAAATATCGGCAAGCGCTTCACATTTGGCGGAGAACCGCCCAAGGACCAGAGAGTTTACTACTTTAACACCAAGGAACTCATCGGCAACAAATATGGTACGCCGTCGCCTGTCCCCTTCCGGGTCGTTGACCAGCGTGCGGGCATTGACATCGACATAGCTGTCCGCTGCTTTGGAGAGTACAGTTATCGTATCTGTGATCCGATCCTGTTCTATACCAATGTCTGCGGCAACGTCAGCGAAGATTACACGCGCGACCGGTTGGACAGCCAGCTAAAGACAGAGCTTCTGACTGCGCTTCAGCCCGCGTTTGCAAGGATATCCGACATGGGCATCCGCTATTCGGCGCTGCCTGGCCACACGATGGAGCTGGCCGACGCACTCAACGATGTGCTTTCATCCAAGTGGCGCGATCTGCGCGGCCTTGAGATCGTCTCGTTCGGCGTTTCGTCCGTCAAGGCAAGCGAAGAGGACGAGCAGATGCTCAAGGAAATGCAGCGCAATGCGGCCTTCATGGACCCGACGAGAGCCGCGGCACACCTTGTCGGCGCGCAGGCTTCCGCGATGCAGGCAGCAGCGAACAATCAGAATGCGGGCCCCGCGATGGCGTTCATGGGCATGAACATGGCCGGTCAAATGAGCGGTATGAACGCACAGAACCTTTATCAGATGGGTGCCCAGCAGCAGGCCGTGCAGAGCGCACCTGCCCCCGCCGCAGCGCCCGTAAACAGCTGGACTTGCAGCTGCGGACAAGGCGGCATCACCGGCAATTTCTGCCCGAACTGCGGAAACAGAAAGCCCGAGCCAAAGCCGGCCACGGACAGCTGGACCTGCCCGTCGTGCGGTTCGGCCGCTACCGGGAAATTCTGCCCGGAGTGCGGCACGAAAAAGCCCGAAACTGCCTCCGCCGACACCTGGACGTGTTCGTGCGGTACGGTAAACAAGGGCAAATTCTGCGCCGAGTGCGGTAAACCGAAGCCCGCGGCCCCACGCCATTATAAGTGCGGCAAGTGCGGCTGGGAACCGGCTGACCCGACGAATCCGCCGAAGTTCTGCCCGGAGTGCGGCGACCCGTTCAACGACGCGGATGTAACATGAAAAAGTGGCTGATTTGGCTTTTTCTTACGGGTGTGGCGGTCGGATTCGTCGCGTTTGAGCTGCAAAGATCAGCGTCAACCCGCTCTGAAAGCGAACCGGCCGTTCAGCGCCCTTCCGAAACAGCCGCGCTGCTTGAGATTTCATGGATGCGGACGGTATCGTCCGCAGACGATAGCTTCTGGTTCACAGCCGGCCGCTCACAGTGGGATACCGATACGGAAGGCCACTTCCTCAACTGTGAATATCACATGGAGGACGGCACATATGTTGAGCGGCGCGATGCTCCGTTGACGGATGCGCAGTGGGCGGAGCTGGAGACACTGGTGCTTGGCTTAGATCTTGCGCCGTATGAAGCACCTGACGACGGACTTCTGGACGCCCCTAACAGCGAAGTCACTATCACTTGGGCAGACGGCGGCGAGAAAATCAGATGCCGCTATTCAGCGGATGGCGCAGACGCACTGGACACATTCCTGCGAAATCTCGCAGTACAGACGCAAACTCCGGCAGAATTGGAAGAAACTGAGCAAAAAGGAGATAACTATGGGGCTTTTTGATAAGAAATATTGTGACATCTGCGGTGAAAAGATCGGCTTGCTCGGAAACCGCAAGCTGGAGGACGGCAACTGCTGCAAGTACTGCGCGCGGATGCTCTCGCCGTGGTTTTCCGAGCGGCGGCACTCCACGGTAAATGAGATCAAGGCACAGCTTGCCTACCGCGAGGAGAACCGAAAAAAAGCATCCCAGTTCCAGATCACGCAGGAACTGGGGCGCGAATGGCGCGTGCTCTTTGATGATACGCACAACTGGTTTACCTTGACGCAGGCAAGAGATCTGGCGGATGAAAACCCGGATATTCTGGATTACAGCCAGCTTACCGGTTCCCGTCTGGATGTGGACGAGGACCGGCGCGAGCTCAAACGCACCGACAAGGACGGCAAACAGGTCAGCTACGATCCGCCGCGCTATGAATATTCCTATAACTTTGATCTGACCGTCACGGTGTGCAGCCCGTACTTCGATGAAATGAAGTTCCGTGTCAATCCGCGCCCGGTCACGCTGGAATCGGAAGCGCCGCGCGGCTTCTCTATTGGGCGCGCCATTGATCCGAGCTACAACATCGAGTACCGCAAATATAAACAGCAGGCCGACGAGATATGCGAAGCCATTGAAAAAGCCCGCGCTAAAGGCCATGCGGCGCCGTCTGCACCTGTTATTCAGTCCGAGCAGCCGCTGACGGTGTCTGCCTCCGGCACATGGGTCTGCCCGGCCTGCGGAGGTTCAAACACAGGTAAATTCTGCGAATACTGCGGCACTCCGCGCACGTAAAACCAAAATTCAAAATAAGAAAGGAAAACCATCATGAAAAAAATCGTATCTCTGCTTCTCATCGTTTCCATGTTTCTTGTACTCGCCGCCTGCGGCAGCAAGGATGCGCTCGCAGGAACCTGGACGGGCGACCTCGGTGCGGACGGCACCATCACATGGACGTTTGATGGAAACGGCAAGGTCAAATTTGAAAATGAGTTCTCCAAGCAGGACGGTACCTACACCATTGATGGCGATCAGGTCACCATCCAGCTCGAGCTTTGGGATGAAGCACAGACCTTCACGTTTTCTGTTGACGGCAGCAGCCTGACCATGAATGAAAACTCCGGCATTGGCCTCAGCGGCACCTACGCGAAGAAGTAAAAATATGCCTCCCGCCCCATCCATAGGGCGGGAGACTGCAATTCCAAGGGAAATGAGGGTGAATATGCCAACACAGGTAACGAACTATCAATGCCCGGCCTGCACCGGACCTCTGCATTTTGCTGGCGCGTCCGGAAAACTCGAATGTGAATACTGCGGCTCGAGCTACGACGTATCGGAAATTGAGGCATTATATGCCAAAAAAGAAGAAAATGCTGCGGCTGTGCAGCAAAAAGCAGAGCAAAACCGTTCCGCCGGTTCGGACGGCGGCTGGGATACCTCCGCCATCACGGATGACTGGGGCACAGACAGCGCTTCCATGCG
>CAKSXP010000115.1 GCA_934515035.1 uncultured Oscillospiraceae bacterium | reverse complement strand
GTACACAAAGTCACCACCGGCCCGGAGATCTGGGAGGACACCGACGGTAAGGTAGATATCTTTGTTGCGGGCGTCGGCACCGGCGGCACCATCACCGGCGTCGGCGAATATCTGAAGAGCCGGAACCCCGATGTGAAGGTCGTGGCCGTGGAGCCCGCGTCCTCGCCCGTACTGAGCAAGGGCGTGGCCGGCAGCCACAAAATTCAGGGCATAGGCGCCGGATTTGTCCCCGATGTGCTGGATACCAATGTCTATGACGAGATTATCCCCGTGGAAAACGACGATGCCTTTGCCACTGGCAAGCTGATCGGCAAGAAAGAGGGCGTGCTGGTGGGCATTTCCTCCGGCGCCGCCGTGTGGGCCGCCATCCAGCTGGCAAAGCGTCCGGAGAACAGGGGCAAGACCATTGTTGCTCTGCTGCCGGATACGGGCGACCGCTATCTCTCCACCCCGCTGTTTGCGGACTGACGGGATATAAAACGGAGGCTGCAAAAGCAGCCTCCGTTTTTTTTATGAGTTCTGAACGCTTTCCGTATTCCGGTCCCGATATGTTTTCACAATTATGACCGCCGCGATGACAAAGGTCAGAACATCCGAAACCGGCATGGAATACAGCACGCCGTCCAGCCCGAAGAATACCGGCAGCAGAAGCGCAAAGCCAACTCCGAACACGACCTCGCGGAACATGGACAGCAGGGTGGAGGACAGAGCCTTGCCGACGGCCTGAAGGAAAATAAAGCACGCTTTGTTGACGCAGGCCAGCACCATCATGCACAGGTAGGTACGGAACGCTTTGATGGCAAAATCGGTATAGAAGCTGCTCTCGTTTGCCGCGCCGAAAATCGCGATGAGCTGACGAGGGAAGCACTCTGCCAGGATAAGCGCCGCCGCGCCCACCAGCGCCTCGGCCGTCAACAGCTTTGTGAACAGCTCCCGGACGCGCAGCTTTTTCTCCGCGCCCATGTTGTAGCCGACGATGGGGATGCAGCCCGCCGCCATGCCGACAACGATCGAAATGACGATCTGGAAGAATTTCATCACGATGCCGACCACCGCCATCGGTATCTGTGCGAATTGCTCCTGCCCGAAAACGGCGTCCATAGCGCCGTATTTGCGGAGCATATTGTTGATGGCCGCCATTGCGGCTACGAGACTTATCTGGGAGAGAAAGCTGGTAATGCCCAGCGTCAGCATCCGACCGCAGATGTTTCCTCGCAGGACATAGTCGCCGGATGACGGTTTGACGATCCGCATGTGCAGCAGATACCACACGGCGAGAAGAGCCGTCGCCACCTGGCCGATCACCGTTGCAACGGCTGCGCCCATCATGCCCCATTTGAAGACAAAGATAAAAATGGGGTCAAGGATGATGTTGATGACGGCGCCCGCCAGCGTGGAGATCATGGCAAACCTGGGATTGCCGTCCGCGCGGATGACGGGGTTCATGGACTGACCAAACATATAGAACGGGATACCCAGCGTGATATAGAAGAAATACTCCTGCGAGTGGCGGAAAGTCTCTTCGTTGACGGTTCCGCCGAACATGGCGATGATGCTGTCCGCAAAAATGAGATATATCGCCGTCAACACAAGACTGCTTGCCACGGACAGGACGACAGCGTTGCCGACGCTGCGCCGGGCCTTGTCCGTTTCGTTCCTGCCCAGCGCCATACTGACAAAGGCGCAGCAGCCGTCGCCGACCATGACGGCGATAGCCAAAGCGACGACGGTCAGCGGGAAAACGACTGTATTGGCCGCGTTGCCGTAAGAGCCGAGGTAGCTTGCGTTTGCAATGAAGATCTGATCGACGATGTTATACAGTGCGCCCACCAGCAGCGAGATGATGCAGGGAACGGCGTATTGACGCATAAGCTTTCCGATACGTTCCGTTCCCAAAAACTGATTTCCGTTATCCATAAAATTCACCTTTCCTTTAAAAATAAGAAATGCGCAGGCCCGGTGTGATCCGGACTTACGCATTTCTGCCGCACGATCTGCATATAAAAATTTCTGTCATTTCCCCCATCTCTCACCCGATTCCGCAAAAAAGGCGTGCGGCGCTTCTGCAACTGGATTTACGCAGAAACGCCACACGCTGTGTGCCTATTATAGCGGGTGCTGAGCGAAATTTCAAATGTTTTTTACTCGTGGAGAGGACGAGCCCAGGCTTTGCGGCTTTTAAAATCTTTGCCCCGACCGGTAAATGCTCGCTGAATAACGACTCGATTTGATAGTACTATCACAGAGCCGTTCCTTTTGCCGGAACGAAAAGACCATCCATATTTGCCCGTTCCAGCTCAAGCAGTCTGATTTTTTTGTCTATTCCGCCGGCATATCCGGTCAGGCTGCCGTTTGTGCCGACCACGCGGTGACAGGGAATGATGACGGATATCTCGTTGTGTCCGACGGCTCCGCCGACCGCCTGCGCGGACATCCGGGCAAGCCCCTGCTTTTCGGCAAGCTGCCGCGCAATCTCGCCATAGGTAGTGGTCTGACCGTATGGTATCTGCAAAAGGAGCTCCCATACGCCCTGACGGAATGCGGAGCCGATGGGGTGCAGCGGCGGCGTGAAACCGGGCTCTCTGCCGGTAAAGTAAATGTCCAGCCAGTGCCTTGCCTCTGCAAGTACCGGCGTTTCCTGCACGGCGTGTTCTGCCGGAAGGTTATCGGCAAAGTATTTTTCTCCGTCGAACCACAGCCCGGTCAGACCTTTCTCATCCGCCGCGAGCAGGATACCGCCCAGCGGAGAATCGTAATGCTGAACGAAAGTCATATTTTCACCTCAAATGATAAGGGGGGCGCCTGCTTTTGGCAGATGCCCCCTGTTTTTTGTTATTTGGAAATGCTCTGTGTGTTTTCCTCTTCATCCAGCAGCGCCGTCATGTTCTTCAGACTGATCCCCAGAGTGGAGGCATTGTGAAGCAGCGCCGATGTGGTGGGCGGCAGTATGCCGGCCACGCCCAGCAGGATCAGAGAGAGATTAAAGCCGACAATGAAACGATAGCTCTTTCTGATGCGCTTCATCAGCGCTTCACTGAGCCGCCGCAGCGTTACCAGCTCGAACAGATCCTCCGATGCGATGGTGATGTCGGCGATCTCCCGGGCGATGGCCGCGCCGGTGGATATCGCAATGCCGGCGTCCGCCTCGGAGAGAGCGGGGGAATCGTTGATGCCGTCGCCAACCATGATGACGGTGTGGCCCTTTGCCTTTTCCGCGCGGACAAACGCCGCCTTGTCCTCCGGCAGGACCTCGGCATACACCGCGTCCACGCCCACCTCGGAGGCGACGGATTCGGCGGTGCGGAGATTGTCGCCGGTCATCATGACCACGTTGGAAAAGCCGCAGTCGTGAAGCGCGGCGACCGCAGCGCGCGCCTCGCGGCGCAGCGGGTCGTAGATGCAGATGACCGCCGCCAGCTCGTCGCCTATGCACAGATACAGATGCGAATACGATGCCGGGATCGCGGCAAACTTGTCCTTCTCGTTTTCCGGGATGCGGCATCCCTCGTCCTCAAAGACAAAGTGCGCGCTGCCGATCATGACCCGCGTGTTCTCTACCATGCTGGAAATGCCGTGTGCGACCACATACTGCACCTGGGAGTGATATTCTTCGTGGGACAGACCGCGCTTTTTCGCTTCTTCAACCACGGCGTTGGCCATGGAGTGCGGATAATGCTCCTCCAGACAGGCGGCCAGCCGCAGCATATCCGCTTCGTTGTATTTGCCGAAGGGAACGACCTGTGCGACCGTGGGCGTGGCGTAGGTCAGCGTGCCAGTCTTGTCAAATACGATGGTGTCCGCATTTGCAACGGCCTCCAGAAAGCGTCCGCCCTTGACGGAGATGTGATAGCCGCTGCTCTCCCGCATGGCGGACAGCACCGCGATGGGTATCGCCAGCTTCAGTGCACAGGAAAAGTCAACCATCAATACGGAGAGCATTTTTGTCACATTGCGGGTCAGAAGGTATGTAAGCACCGTGCCGCCCAAAGTGTATGGAACGAGCTTGTCCGCCATACGCGCGGCCTTGTCCTCGGCGGTGGATTTCAGTTTTTCCGATTCCTCGATCATGCGGACAACGCGGTCATAGCGTCCGCTGCCGGACACCTTTTCCACGCAGACCACGCATTCGCCCTCTTCGGTCACGGTCCCGGCGTAAACAGGGCTGCCGGGGCGCTTGACAACGGGCAGGGACTCTCCGGTCAGAGAGGCCTGGTTCACCATTGCCTCGCCCTCCGCAACTATGCCGTCCAGCGGGATCATGCTTCCGGTGCGGATCACAATGCGGTCGCCGGGCTTTATGGCGTTTATATCCGTCTGCACTTCGGTGCCGTCCTTCTGAAGCCACACGCTGTCCACCTGGAGACTCATGGCCGCCGCAAGGTCCGCAACAGACTTCTTGTGGGTCCATTCCTCCAGAATCTCGCCCAGCCGCAGCATGAACATTACAGACCCGGCCGTGGAGAAGTCGCCGCGCACGATGGAAACCGTGACCGCGGCGGCGTCAAGCACAGCTACGGACAGCTTTCCGTGCCACAGCGCGCGAAGCCCCTCTTTGATGTATTTCAGCGAGCGGCAGACAGCCAGCGCCGATGTGACCGGCGCGGGGAGAAACAGCCTTGAGATGCAGCGTTTTATGACTGTTGCGGCGAGCTTGTCCTCAAACTCCCGGTTCAGCGCCCGCGGGGTGCGCTCCGGGACGACTGCCATGGACTCGGCCCTGGCAAAGGAGAATTTAGACAGAGCGCGGATGATATTGTCGCGCTCTGTCGTGTACAGCACAACGGCATCCTGCGTTCGGTCATAGACCTTGACCTCCGTTACGCCGCTTACCGCCAACAGGTAGTATTCAAGTACATCCGCCTGGTGCAGCGACATACGGCCGCAGCACAGATGTACCCGGAGCCGCCCCGGAGTATCATGTAGGATCGTGCATTTCATAGCTTATTCCGCCTTGACTTCCTCTTCGGTATCCTCTTCGGCGGAGGTGTCCTCGACCACTGCGGCAGCTTCTTCCGCTGTGCGCTGGTCGTTGATGGCCTTGGCATCCGCATAGATGTCGTCCGCGCCTTCACGGACTGCCGTGACAACAGTCATCACGCTGTCCTTGGCGCGAATGGCTGCGGCGGTGGTGTGGGCATAGACCTTGCGTGCATCCTTGCTGCCGAGGATCTTGAGACCGGCAGTGCCAAACAGCACGCCCGCAGCAAACAGACCGATTTTCTTCATGGTTAGTGTCCTCCTTTGTGGAATGATTTGTTTGGAATACCAGTGCTTTTACGGATCAGGCCGGTTCGTTCGCTGCGCGGACGACCGGCGGGATCTCATGCTTTCTTTTTTCCGAAGTGGAAAAGACCCTTTTTCTCATAGACCTCCGAGCTTATATCTCCGGCCGTATAACCGGTAGCGTCGATCACTTTCCGGAGCTCCGATTCGTCCAGGGGCTCTTTGGAATGGATAACGGTTTCTCCTTTGGAGTGGGAGGAAGAGACCTTTTCCACCGGAAAAGCGTTCCGGATCGCATTGTTTATGTGCGCTTCGCACATGGAACAGGCCATGCCGGATACCTTTACAGTTGTTTGGATCATGTCTTTCAGCTTCCTTTCAAAAACACAAAAGAGAGTTCTTTCCCTTTTGTTCTGAAAAGTATATCACTGTTTTCGACAAGAGTCAATTAACAGCCGCGAAAGTTCGGCGTCTTTGGACATGTAAAAAACGGATGCCGACCCCGCGGCGGAAAGAGGTAAGATACAACCGGAAAGCGGAGCGGTCACTGTGGTATCAACTGTTCCACAGTGGCCGCGCCGCATTTTTCTGTCCCCCGGCAGGGAGGATAACGCCGGAGGACAGAACTTCCGCATATCCAAACCTGGGTCGGAAGCAGCGTAAAAAAATATCCGTTGTCTTAGCCGTGTGCCGATAAGACAGTAATTTGAGAAAACTACAAAATCGGCATCTGCCAAGCAGGATTGGACAACAAAACAGGCGGCACTCAACTTCGGTTGGGTGCTGCCTGTTTTTGTACATCTAAGGGTTGAAAATCACCGATTTTCGGCTCTGTAAAGCAAGGGTAGTAAAAATGGTGAAATAGTTATCGCCTTTGTGCGATTCCTTTGTGAAACAGTGAATTGCTACGGAGTGAAT
>CAKSXP010000114.1 GCA_934515035.1 uncultured Oscillospiraceae bacterium | reverse complement strand
CGGGCGATGGCCCCGGCGATCTCGGGATTGCTGTCGTGGATGGCGGCGGTGCGGATCACCAGGTCGCAGTTCTGCAGGTTTTCGGCGCTGTGGCCGATGGTGACGTGAATGCCTGCGCCGCGCAGGTGCTTCACGGTATCGCTGTCGTTCATATCGGAGCCGCATATCGTCAATCCCATGCCGGAGAGCACTTCGGCCAGAGGAGACATGGAAACGCCTCCGATACCGATAAGGTGCCCCTTTTTTCCAGAACGCATATATGTTTCAAAGCCCATAGTAACTGCTCCTTGTTGTAAAAAAAATCTTTTCATATTATAATCTTTAAAATACCATTTTACAAGTGCGAAAGGGGTGGAACGGTGCAAACAAAAGCGATCAGAATACCCCCGTATGCTGCCGAAGTGCTGCGCAGCCTTGAAAAGCATGGATATGAAGCTTATATCGTCGGCGGATGCGTGCGGGACATGCTCGTCGGCAGAGCGATAAACGATTATGATGTATGTACGTCCGCAAGACCGGAAGAAACTCTGAGATTGTTTCCGGACAGCATACCCACCGGAATAAAACATGGTACGGTAACGGTCCGGTCCGAGGGGCGGTTTATTGAAGTTACGACCTTCCGCTCGGACGGGGATTATACCGATTCCAGGCACCCTGACAGTGTACGGTTCCTTGACACCATCCGGGGGGACCTTTCACGCCGGGACTTTACGATAAACGCAGTCGCGGCAGACATTCGCGGCAATATCGTTGATCCGTTTGACGGGAGAGCAGATATGCGCAGAAGAACAATAAGATGCGTAGGCCTGCCCGAAAGAAGATTCAGCGAAGACGCGCTTCGCATGTTTCGGGCGATACGATTTTCAGCTCAGCTGGGTTTTGAAATTGAAGAGAAAACCTATTCCGCAATCGCCGCGCTCGCTCCCAAAGCCGCTTCACTCTCCGCCGAGAGAGTAAGAGATGAGGTCCAAAAACTTCTGCTCTCCACTGCCCCCTGCAAGCTTTCCCAGCTTATTGAGCTTGGGCTTCTGGATTCTTATATCAGGCTCAGAAAGCCCGTTGAGGCGCAGCGTATCTGTCGTTTGCGGAATGATGCGGTGCTTCGCTGGTCCGCCGCAAGCGCGGTCCTGCTTAAAGCGGGCTGCATAACGGACACGGGCGGATTTCTGCGCCGGCTGCGGCTGGATAAAAGGACTGCCGGAAACGCCTCCCGAGGCGCGGACATCGCCGCAGCCGCCGAGATATGCTCCCCGCGGGAGTGGAAACGCGTTATTTCACATAACGGTAAGGAAGCGGCAAAATGCGCCGCTTCCTGTATGGATGTGCTGTACGGTGAGGGCCATGAAAAGATGCTGGATGCCGTACTGACATCAGGCGAATGCGCAGCGCTTTCGGAATTGGCAGTCACCGGAAACGATATTGCCTCCGTTGGGATTGAAGGCCGCGAGATTGGCCGGGTGCTTGATCGGCTTCTGGAGCATGTCATCGCGTTTCCGGAAGATAACAGGAAAGAGATACTTCTTGGGCTGATATCTCAGTCTGCCCATTTCTGAGCTCTTGAGACCGCTTTTCTCCATCCGGCCAGGAGCTCTTCCCGGGCTTCGTCCGGCATCCGAGGCTCAAATATCCGCTCCGAAACCCTCAGATTTGCGATTTCCGAAATATCTGACCATACACCCGATGCCAGCCCCGCCAGAAACGCTGCGCCAAAGGCGGTCGTCTCGACCATGCATGGGCGGTCTATGGGGCGCTTGAGCATGTCAGCCTGAAACTGCATCATGAATGTGCTTACGGAAGCGCCGCCGTCAACGCGGAGGACAGAGAGACGGCTTCCGGAGTCGGTTTCCATGCAGTCGAGCAGATCCCGTACCTGAAAGGCTATCCCTTCGAGCGCGGCTCTCGCAAGGTGAGCTTTTGTGCTTCCTCTCGTCAGACCGAGTATCGCGCCCCGTGCATACATGTCCCAGTGCGGAGCACCCAGCCCCGTAAAGGCCGAAACCAGATAAACTCCGCCGTTGTCCGGTACGCTTTCTGCCAGCACGTCACATTCATGTGCGGTGTTGATGATACCAAGCTCATCGCGCAGCCACTGTATCGAAGAACCGGCGTTGAAAACGCTTCCCTCAAGGGCATAAGTTGTCTTTCCGTTTGCTGACCAGGCTACGCTCGTTACCAGGCCGGATACGGAGCGAACGGACTTTTCGCCCGCGTTCATGAGAGTGAAGCAGCCGGTACCGTATGTATTCTTTGCCTGACCGATCTCAACGCAGCCCTGCCCCAGAAGGGCCGCCGCCTGATCACCTGCCGAACCGCATATGGGGATCCCTGCCAGAGACTCTATCCCGGTTATATTTCTGGCCACCCAGCCATATTCCGCGGAGTTCGGTACGGGCTCCGGCAGCATGGACATCGGAATCCCAAGGCGCTTGCAGAGCCACTCGTCCCAACACAGCGAGTCTATATCAAACAACATGGTCCTGGAGGCGTTGGAATAATCTGAAACATGGACTTTTCCGCCTGTGAGATTCCAGATAAGCCAGCTGTCAACAGTTCCGAAAAGAAGCTCTCCCCTTTCCGCCTGTTCCCTTGCTCCGGAAACATTATCGAGTATCCATTTGATCTTGGTGCCGGAAAAATAGGCGTCGATAAGAAGCCCGGTCTTGTCGCGAATATACGCTCCCATACCGTCAGCCGTAAGCTCGTCACAGATCCCGGCAGTTCTGCGGCACTGCCATACTATGGCGTTATAGATCGGTTTGCCGGTGGTCCTGTTCCACACTATGGTCGTTTCACGCTGATTGGTTATGCCTATCCCGGCGATATCAGTCGGAGACAGGCCGCTTTTCTCAAACGCTTCTCCCATCGCATGGATCTGACTGTCGAGTATCGTCATCGGGTCGTGTTCCACCCAGCCGGGCTTCGGATATATCTGCTTAAACGGATATTGAGCAAGGGTAACGATCTCACCCCTGTTGTCAAAAATAATTGCGCGCGAGCTTGTGGTTCCCTGGTCCAGTGCCATGACATACCCATTCACGATAGAATCCTCCAATTGAAAAGTTGACTTGAAGAAAAATAATGAGTTATATTAGTAGTATATTAACATGAAAGAGGTGGCTTTTAAATGCCTTCTTTGAATGAATTCTCTTTTGCATCAGCCAACGGACAAAACGAAGTGTATGTCCGTGAATGGATCCCGGACGGAGATATACGCGGAATTGTCCAGATAGCGCACGGCATAGCGGAGCATATAGCGCGTTATGACGACTTTGCAAAGTTTCTTGCGGGAAAAGGTTTTATCTGCGTTGGCAATGACCATATCGGGCACGGAAGGACCGCGCGGAACGAGTCCGAGCTTGGATATTTCGGGGAAAACGGCGGATGGCAGACCGCCTGTGCGGATATGCGCAAATTGACCGGGCTGAAGAAAGAGAAGCGTCCTGATCTGCCATATGTGCTGTTTGGACACAGCATGGGAAGCTTTCTGACCCGCACATATATGATCAATTGGAGGACCGGCATCGACGCGGTCGTGCTTAGCGGGACCGGTCAGCAATCGCCCGCCGTTGTCAGAACCGGCAAACTGCTGGCGGAGTATGAAGTCAAAAAGCACGGCGCATCATACAGAAGCAAGTTCCTGGATAAGATGGCCTTTGGCGGCTATAACGACGGTATTGCCCACCCAAACACCGCTTATGACTGGCTCAGCAGCGATGAAGAGCAGGTCGATAAGTATGTGGCCGATGAATTCTGCGGCTTTATAGCCACGGCCGGTCTCTTCAGAGACATGATGGGAGGCATCGAATTTATCGGCAGCAGAAGAAATCTTGCCCGTATGAAAAAGAATCTGCCTGTCTATTTTATTTCCGGCGAATCTGACCCCGTAGGTGAGATGGAGCGCGGAGTTATGCGCGCATATCGCAAATTCATTGCCGCGGGTATGACGGATGTGACGCTGAAGCTTTATCCCGGCGGGCGTCACGAGCTGCTCAATGAGCTGAACCGGGAGCAGGTATATGATGATGTTCTGGACTGGATAAACAGCAAAATATCATAAGGGATCGCAGAAGCTTCATAGGTCCCAAGCGGCATAAAGAAAAATCAGAGAGCAGAATGCTCTCTGATTTTTTTGCTGTAGTGTTACTTTAGCCTTTCATCTGTCTGCGACGGGCAAGGTTTATCATGCCGTCCTGCATATCGCCCAGCTTCTGAAGCATTTTTCCCGCACCGTATGCTGCGCAGGATACGGCGTCATCAACGATAGTCGTAGTGATCCCGGTTTTGCTTTGCACGAGTCTGTCCAAGCCCTGAATGAGGCTGCCTCCGCCCGACATTACGATGCCGTTTTCGGAAATATCGGCGATCAGCTCCGGCGGTGTGCGCTCCAGAACAAGGTGCAGCGTTTCGAGAATGCGGGCGGAAGGCTCCTCCAGCGCTTCGATCATGTCATTTGAGCTTATGTTCACCGAACGCGGGAGCCCGGTCATGAGACAACGTCCCTTGACCTCTTCATAGCTGACTTCGTCCTGCGGATAAACACAGCCGATACTGAGCTTCAGTTCCTCCGCGGTGCGGCTTCCGATAAGAAGATTGTGCTTTCTGCGGATATATTTGATGATCGCGTCGTCAAACTCGTTTCCGGCATACTTTATGGATTCGCATTCAACGACTCCGCCAAGTGAGACGACGGCAATCTCTGTTGTGCCGGCGCCGATGTCGATCACCATATGTCCGTCCGGCTTGGAAATATCAAGGCCGGCGCCCATGGCAACGGCAACTGATTTCTCGAGAAGATATACCTTTCTTGCGCCCGCTTCAATGCTTGCATCGATGATGGCTCTTTCTTCGACGCCGGTTATACTGCTCGGAACGCAAACTATAACGCGCGGCTTAAAGAAGCTGAAAGAAGTTATCTTGGAGATAAGCTCCTTGAGCATCGCGGATGTCATGTCATAATCGGATATAACTCCGTTTGCGATGGGATGGACGGCAACGATATTGGCAGGTGTGCGGCCGAGCATTTTCTGCGCGTCCTCGCCGACTTTCAGAAGCCTGCCGGTTTGCTTATCGACAGCGACGACCGTCGGCTCGCGCAGGGCTATGCCCTTTCCGCGAACGTAGAAAAGCGTCATTGCCGTTCCCAGATCTATTGCAATATCTCTTTCAAAAAAGACCATACTTTCTCCTTCTAAGATATGCGGCAAATCAAAGATCGCCGCAATAAACTTTTCTTCAGCTGATCATCCCCGGCTGGACAAGACCCGTATGTTCCAAAACCGGGCTCTAAAATCAATCATGGACGTTAATCCTGAAAATCAGTCATGCGCACGTGCAACGGACGCACATATGATCCTGTTTGCGCCTGACATTCTCAGCATTCGTGAGCATTCGGACAGCGTTGCGCCGGTGGTTATCACATCGTCGATCAGAAGAATGGTTTTTCCCTCGACCAGTTCCGGGTCGATCACCGTATATGCACCGGCGATGTTGGCGCGTCGCTGCGCTTCTCCGCCGAGGGAGGATTGTGCCGGAACATCACGTTTCCGGAGCGTTTCCACGGCAACATCGTCAAGTTCGATCGCTGCTGCCATGGCGATGAGCATTGACTGGTCATATCCACGGCTTTTCAGACGTTTCCTTGAAATCGGCGCCCAGGTTATAAGGTCATACTTTTCGTCCACGTTTTCCCTGATGCATTCGGCAATAAGTTTGCCATAGGTCCCGGCGTAGCCGGTGCACTCGCCAAACTTGAAACGGTGGATGGATTTTCGAACATCGTCTTCATAATACAGCGGGGAGACGCAGAAGTCAAAAAAGTCGCCCTTTTGACGGCCGCCATTGCTTGTGTGCGGCAGAGAAGAGCTGCACTCTGAACAAATCTGTTCCGAACTGCCGTTTTTCAGAAACCTGTGGCAGAAAACGCAGCGCGGAGGAAAAAGAAGATCCAGAATATTGGACAGTATCCCCATTACCTCACCTCAGTTCAGCGATTTAGTTCATCACGTGCTTTCATTGAACGCCGCCAGTCTGGCGCGCAGAGCGCTGTATCTGCCGGCCTGCTTATGATTATCTATCATCTGGTTTAAGACTTCCTCGCTGCCGACGACTATCAGGAGCTCTCTCGCTCTGGTGATCGCAGTATAGAGC
>CAKSXP010000113.1 GCA_934515035.1 uncultured Oscillospiraceae bacterium | reverse complement strand
CAGACATAGGAGGCTTTGTTATGAAAATACTGGTATTCGGCGCAGGCGTGCTAGGCTGCAACCTTGCAAGGAACCTTTCCCGCGCGGGGAAGGACGTCACATTGCTTGCGCGGGGAAAATGGGCGGAGGAGATCCGGAAGAACGGACTGCGGATAAAGGACAAGTTTTCACCCCGTGTGTCGGTAACGCGTATCCCGACAGTGACCGAGCTGAGGCCGGACGATGCATACGACGTGATCTTTGCCGTCGTTCGCTATACGCAGATTGACTCGATACTGGACCAGCTGCGTACCAATCCAACGAAAAACATCGTCTTTGTGGGTAACGATGTGCGCGCGGAAGAGCTTGCCGTGTCGCTCCCGGAAAAGAACTTGATGTTTGCCTTTGCGCTTTCGGCAGGTCATCGGGAGAGCGACCGCGTGGCGTCCATCGATCTTAAAAAGATAACCATCGGCCAGCTCCGGAGCGCCCCGTCCAACGAGGGACTGATAAGGCAGATATTCGACGGCACAAAATTCAGGGTGGTCTATGAGCCGAATATGGGGGACTATCTTCTCTGTCATGCGGCGTTTGTGATCCCGGCGGCATTTGCCTGCTATAAAACAGACGGCGACCTGAAAAAGCTCAAGGGCAATACGGCGTATCTGAACCGGCTGATAGACGCCAATATCGAGGGCTACCGCGCGATCAGAAATGCCGGTCATGAGATATTGCCGAAGGCGGATACCGAATTTGAGGGCGCGGCGTACCGCAAGACCTGTCTGCGCTTTTTCAAGCTCATGTGCGCGACGAGCCTCGGGAAAATATGCGCCTCCGACCACGCCATGAACGCGGTCGATGAGATGGGTGCGCTGAACCGGGACCTGAAACGCTTCTTTGACGAAAAAGGTGCGGAATATCCGGTGTGGCGGGAGCTCGAGAAGGAGTGCGGGCGGTATCTGAAGTGAACGAACCCGCTCCGAACAGATGAAAACGGCGAGAAATGCGCTGTCTGCCGTGATGATGCTTTTAGGAGGATAAAATGAAGATAACGATAATTGCAGAGGGCATGATCATGCTGGCATATTTTCTCGTCCTGTACGGCGCTGTCGGCTTTATTCAGGATAAGCGTTTTTTCTCCTCCGCGCCGAAGGAGAATCTGGCTGCGATCCCCGACAGAAAAGAGCGGTTCCGCGGCGCGCATGTGCTCGGCTGGACGATAGAAGCTATTGCCGTTCTGATTTTTATCGGTGCGGCAGTTCTCAGCGTATGGGACGGTGTCCGGAATGATTTCGGCTTTTTGAAATTCTTCGCGCGCTTCATTTTCCTGCTCTATTGCATGGAGATCTATGATATTGTTTTCTTTGACTGGGTGCTGCTTTGCCATTCCGGCTTCTTTCCGCATTTTTATCCGGAACTGAAGGGCGTGGTGGGGCCGCACATGTTTGGATATAACATGAGAACGCACCTGCTGCACTTTGTGATATACATTCCCGCCAGCGCCGCTGCGGCAGGGCTGTGTACATTGTTTTGAAGCCTGAAAATTACATGGAGGAACTGCTGAAATAAGCGAAAAAACCCTCCCGGCATTGCTCAGCGCAGTGCCGGGAGGGTTTCGCTCAATCGATAATTTTTCCGTCCGTGGAGATCGTTACGACCTGCCAGGGGATGAATTTCCCGCTTTTCTGCAGGGCCGTTTTCGCCGCGTTTTCCAGTCCGCCGCAGCAGGGAACCTCCATGCGGACGACGGTCACACTCTGGATATCGTTGTTCCGGATGATTTCCGTGAGCTTTTCGCTGTAATCCACGCCGTCGAGCTTCGGGCAGCCGACCAGAGTGATGCGGCCCTTGATGAAGCGCTCGTGGAAGGCGGCGTAGGCGTAAGCCGTGCAGTCGGCGGCGATGAGCAGCTTGGCACCGTCGAAATACGGGGCGTTCACCGGGACGAGCCTTATCTGCACCGGCCACTGGGAAAGGCGGCTCACCGGTTCCGTGTGCGGCGTGGTCGCGCAGCCGCTGTCCGCGTGATCAATGCGCTTCGACTGCGTTCCCGGACAGCCGCAGGGCAGCGTCATGCCCTGAGACTGCGGCTTTTTCTGCTTGTTCGCGAGCACTGCCTTTTCGTCATAGGCCGCGGCCTCGCGCTCCACGAAGGTGATGGCCCCGGTGGGGCAGGCGGGCAGACAGTCGCCCAGACCATCGCAGTAGTCGTCGCGCATCAGCTCCGCCTTGCCGTCCACCATCGCGATGGCGCCCTCGTGGCAGGCGGCGGCACAGGCACCGCAGCCGTTGCATTTTTCCCGGTCGATATCGATAATTCTCCGTTTCATTTGTCTGAGCCTCCTTGCTTTTCTGGCATGATTATAATAGAATGTGTGCAGCAAGTCGGTTGAATTTTCAACGAAAGAAGATTTTTATGAAAGATTTTTTGCCTGTCATCGCCGCTTCACGGCTCTTTTCCGGCGTTTCCGCGGAGGAACTGCCCGCTGTGCTCGCCTGCCTCGGGGCCGAGAAGCGGGAGTATCCGAAGGATGATTTTCTCCTGCGCGCCGGCGACACGGCGGAGGCAATCGGCCTTGTGCTGGCCGGGAGC
Source organism: uncultured Oscillospiraceae bacterium (assembly GCA_934515035.1). GTDB lineage: Bacteria > Bacillota > Clostridia > Oscillospirales > Oscillospiraceae > CAKSXP01. Next base: position 3,592 of record CAKSXP010000113.1, on the reverse strand, counting down.
GTTCTCGTCATTCAGGAGGATATCTGGGGCAACCGCAATATCCTCTCCAAGGCGGGACCGGGCCAGACTTTTGCCGCGGCGTTTGCCTGTGCGCCCGGCTCCATGCTGAATGTGAGCGTGGCGGCGGAAACGCCTGTCAGCGCGATGTTTTTGAATGTGGCGCGCGTGCTGAACCTGTGCCCCTCCGCCTGCGCCCACCACAGCCGGATCGTCCGCAACCTGCTCGGCGAGCTTGCGGAGAAAAACCTGCGTTTCAGCGAAAAGCTCACGCACATGGGCCAGCGCACGACGCGGGCGAAGCTGATGAGCTATCTCTCCGCCGAGGCTCAGCGGCTCGGAAAGTATGAATTCGACATTCCATTCACCCGCCAGCAGCTCGCGGACTATCTTGCAGTGGAGCGGAGCGGCCTTTCGCTGGAGCTTGGAAAAATGCGCGCCGAGGGGCTTCTGGAATTCCGCAAAAACCATTTTGTTTTGAAAGTGTAGGGATGGTATTATAGATGACCGCCGCGCCGTAAGCGGCTCATGAGCATAGAAAAATGCCGCCGCGATCCAGACGGGATCACGGCGGCATTGTGACTTTTATAAAACGCTGTGCCCCAGCTCATACGCCTCGGTCATAGCGGCCGTCCGGCGGATCTCGCCGGCGTCCATTGCGTTTATCCCGAGGACAGTCCCGCCCTCAATGGCATTCGGTATGCAGCAGGTAAATCCCCATATCATATGACGGCGGAGATTACAAGAGACAAGCGTTCATAGAAGCTTTCTCAGCGGTCTGTCCCACGGCACAAAGAATGTGCCCGGCGTTGGCGTTCGTAAGGGGGTCCTGTTTGAAACTTTTCTTCGTAAAAATGAGAAATTTATTGTGTTTGTGCGGAACCGATGTATAATAGAGGCGGGCCGGCCTATGATGAAAACAGAGAAGGTCAAATAACAATATGCGCACATCCCGGATGAACGCTGAAAGCCGCTGACGGCGGCTTTTTGAAAGGGATATGGTTAGTCTATTCTAACTGCTGTGGATAACAAATATTTTTATTGTATCGAGGAGGATCGGCATGGACCTTAAAACGTATCAAAGATATAGCCTGCTCGGCGCGCTCGGCGCGTTCCTGATGCTTGTCGGAGACCTGTGCCTGAGCGTGATCCCGGCAAGCGCCGGCGACAGTGGACTGTTTGCGCGGGAGGCATATCTGAGCGGAGCATGGGAAGCCTGGCGGCTGCCTCTGCTGATCGCAGCGGGGCTCTGCGGAATGGCGCTCGGAATATTCACCGTGCGCGTTTCTTACCGTCAGATACAGCCGCAGTACCGAAAGACCCGCGCGGCGGTCCTCATAGGCGGCGTGATCTACATATCCTCGGCCGGAGCGCTGCATCTATTTATCGGCAGCCTTGCCGACTGGACGAGCACGCTCTCTCCGCTGCTCGGGCGGGAGGAAACGGCAGTGCTGATACAGGCGCAGTATGACCGCCTCATGCCGTCGATGCTCATTGCCTACGCGGGAATGATACTGCTTATACTCACAAGCGCCTTTGCGGTGTTGACAAAAAAGACCGTCCTGCCGCGGCGGATGTTTGCGCTCCACGTACTCGTTTTTCAGCTTCTGCTTGTGCTGATCCCGGATATCCGTCAGGCGCTCGGCGCGGATGTTTCCACCTGGGATTTCGTTCTGAGCCAGGGCTCCGGGAACGCGGCGCTTTGCGTCTGGATGCTTGTGAATGCCGTCTGGGCGGGCGTACAAACGAAAAAGGAAAGGTGAACCGATATGGCTGAAAAAAAGACAGAATGTGTATTGACCGGCAGCGGAAAGATCAGTGCTTTTGCTTCGCTGCTGCGCGGTGTGTATCGGCTTTCCGGTGCGAAAAAGGCGTTCGGTCTGCCGGAGGATGAAATTCGAAAGGTCATCGAAAAGCAAAACCGCAATCGCGGCGTTTTTGCACCGACCGACCACAAGGCATACTATGAGACGATCACGGTGAACGGCTTTCCGTGCCTGATCGTAAGAGAGAAACCAGCACCCTCGGAGCGTGCGATACTCTACTTTTTCGGCGGCGGTATGGTCATCGGACCGGATAAGGGCGACCTGCCAGTTATGCGCAAGCTGATGCGGGATACCGGCTGCGATGTGTGGTTCCCGTTCTATCCGCTCTGCATGGAGCACTGCATCACCGAAACATATGATATGGCATATGAGTGCTACCGCAGAATGATCGGGCTTTACGGCGGCGGCAATGTCAGCACCTGCGGCTTTTCCTCCGGCGGCGCGCTGGCGCTGGGCATTGCCGCGCACAACAGCGCACAGCCTGAACCTCTGCCGCAGCCGCGCCACATTGTCGCTGTCTCGCCCGGTGAGGTGCCATGGAACGATGCCGAAAAGGCGCGGATGCAGGCACTGAACGAGAGGGACGTCGCCATAGACTACGCCTTTATGGTCACGGTCGAAAAATTTATGCGCCACGGGCAGGAGAATGTACCGGACTACATGCTCTCCGGTTCGCGCGGAGATTTTTCCGGCGTGGGCGATATCCACTTTTTCTACTCCGCGGACGAGGTGCTTTACGGCGCTCTGCCGGACTTTGAGAAGGCCTGCAAGCGCGCAAATGTTCCTTACATAGCCTTTGCCCGGCGAAAAATGGTCCACTGCTATTGCATGCTGCCGTATTTCAAGGAGGCAAGGGAGGACTTTGCCAGAATAACGGAAATTCTGAAAAGCTGAGGACCGGGACCGAAAGATGAGAATTTTGGAATATGGAAAAGAGCAGGGAAAAACGCTGCTTTTTCTGCCGTGCACGGCGGAGCCGGAGTGGGCGTTCACCGATTCGGTGGCGCTGCTGGCGCAGGAATACCATGTGATGCAGATCGTCTACGACGGCCACGGGGAAACGGGAGAGGTCTTTGTCTCCGTCGAGACGACGGTGGACGAGATAACGGACAGGCTGAAAGCACGCGGCGTTACCCGACTGGATGCTGCCTACGGCTGTTCGCTGGGCGGCGCGTGCCTGACGCGATTTCTTGCGCTGGGGAAGATACCGGTCGAACGCGCGATCATTGACGCCGGCATTACGCCATACCGGATGCCGCTGCCGCTGCGCCGCCTTGCGTGTCTGCGCGACTGTCTGGGCTTTAAGCTCGTTACAAGAAGCCGGAAAATACTGGAGGCGGCATATCCGCCCGAACGCTGGACGCTGCCGGGACGTGACCCCGTGAAGGAGTACGACGCACTGACGGCGTATCTTAAAACCTATTCAAGCCGTACCGTCCGCAATATCTTCTGGTCGGCCAACAACTATGCTCTGCCGCCGGAACCGGCAGAAACCGGCTGCCGCATCGTCTATTGGTACGGCGAAGAAGAAAAGAAGGCGCGCAGCGGGAATATCAGATTTATCAGGGATTATTTCCGACATGCGCAGCTTTGCGGCATCCCGAAAATGGATCACGCAGAGCTCGTGATGATCTATCCGCAGGAATTTTACCGATATGCGGAAAAATTTTTGGATCCGGAGGAATGAACGTGGAACGAAAAGAAGCCATTCGCGGCGCATACCGGATTACGGGCGGCAGCGGCTTTTATGACGGCATGATCACCTGCAC
>CAKSXP010000112.1 GCA_934515035.1 uncultured Oscillospiraceae bacterium | reverse complement strand
TTAAGCGCCTTCTTCATCCATGTATCGATCGGAAACCCGCTCATTTGATGAAGCCCGTACAGCGCGACGCAATTTGCCACCTTCGGACCGACTCCCTGCATGGTCCTGAGCTCGGCTATTGCATCGTCAAAGCCCATTCCGGCAAGCTTTTCAAGGTCGATCCTTCCCCTGACGACATCCTGTGCCGCGGAAATGATATAAGGCGCACGATAGCCGCAGCGCAGCGGAGCAAGGTCGTCTGACGACAGCTGCGCTATCCGCTCCGCCGGAGGAAACGCATGGAGCGTCATTCCGTCAAATTCGACCGGGTCTCCGAAACAGCTGCAAAGCGTCTCCACTATCTTCTTGATGCGCGGGATGTTATTGCACTGGGAGATTATGAACGAGCAGAGCGCTTCCCACGGTTCCTGTCTGAGGATGCGTATCCCCCTGCCGTACTGCACACACTTTTTGAGATAGTCCCCGCCGTCAAAAGCAAGGCTGACGCTCTCATAATCGACGTCAAGGTCAAAATACTCACGCCACATATCCGTCTTTTCTGGTCCGGACGTCTGTAAATACAGCCCCCCATCTCTTGTAACGAGCCTGGCGGCTGCTCCTCTCACAACGCCGGTATAAACGTTGTTTTCATCGCAGTTCCAGCGAAAGCACTGTCCGCATTCGAAGGTCTTTACGGCATCCATCTCATCGGCGGACGCCAAAAAGACCATATCTTTAGTATCCATAGCTTGAATAACTCTTTCTGAAAATATATAATTGTATTATATATTAACGGGCTTGCTTTTTCAAGGAGGTTGTCCGACATGGCCGATACCATATATTCTATCCCGATAAACGAAAGCTTTGACAAAGAGTGCGGCTGCCCGCTGTGCCGCGTCCACAACGATCTCGAAAAAAGCTCGCTTGAATATATTATGGGCGCGGCTATGATGGATCCCGAGATCAGACAGGAAACAAACCGCCTGGGCTTCTGCCGGTATCACAGCGAAAAAATGTATTCGATGAAAAACAGGCTGGCCCTCTCCCTCACGCTCCAGACAAGGCTGCGGTACATATGCGAGCTTCTCTCTGCCAATGGTGACGGCGGGCGTTCCGTTTTCGGCAGAAAATCCCCCCAGCAGGACGTTTTGTTCTCCGCCGCGGACGACTGCTATGTCTGCCGCCGCGTAGCTTCCTTTGACGAAAAAATAATCTCCAACACGATACATCTGTGGAAAACGGACAGCGCCTTCCGCAAAAAGTTCTGCCGGCAGCCCTTCTTTTGCCTCGAACATACCTCCGCCCTTCTGAAAGCCGCATCTGCATCGCTTTCAAAGGCCGTGTACGCCGATTTCCGCAGGGATCTGAGCTCCGTATGTCTCAGTCATGCGGAAGCGCTTGACGAGGCCCTGTCCGGATTTATTGCCAGCTTCGATCACAGAAACGCCGGTATTCCTCTTACTGAAAAACAGCGCAGCTCCGCAGAAGACGCGATAAAGTTTCTGACGGGCTGCTCATCATAAATGATAGAAGGAAACAAAGCCGGAGAACTATCTCCGGCTTTATTTGAAACTGTCGAAAAAGCTCCTTTGGGCTTTTTCGACAACAGGATGCAGCCCGCCACGCGCACTCATTGTCCGCTGAAAGCGGACAACTCGCACACTCGCGGACTGATAAGTATTTTTCCCGACGCGCATGTCGCCGGGAAAAATATACTTGATTTCTTTTGTGCCTGCGGGCGCAAACTCTGCGAGGCATTTTTTGACAAGCCAAAACAAAGCCGGAGATGATTCTCCGGCTTTGTTTCTTATTATTTGTAAAGCTATGTCCGGGGTCATATGAATAGCGCTTTTCTGTCCCCCTGGAGAGCCAGCGCGGTGTCTGTGCACACAAGCGCTCTTTCCTCAGCCGTAAGCGGCTGGGCAGCGATAAATTCCGCTGCTCTGCCAAACGGTTCCATCGGATAATCCGAGCCGAACATTATTCTGTCTATGCCGATGACATCCCGCGTGCAGCGGAATGAAGCGGGGTCATAGTTGCCGCTGAAAGTGACCCATATATTATGCGTCATATAGTAGTCAAAATCATGCTTCCTGTTTCCGTCGAGGCGGCCGTTGCTCATCCTCTTCATGACAAACGGAAGTCCCTCGCCCAGATGACCGAGGACGAATTTTATATTGGGAAACTCGTCAAACACTCCCACCTGCATCATGCGCACAAGCGTAAGACAGGTGTCGGCCGCATAGCCGATGCCGCCCCAGACAGACGGTCCAAGTCCCTGATATTCGTCCATATTCGGCGCTGTCGGATGTATATAGGTAATGCATCCAAGTTCATTCGCCTTCTCCAGCACGGGACGGAACATGGGATCGTCAAGCCGTTCTTTTATGTTGAAGTTGGAATAGACGTTCCAGCCGAAAAAGCCCAGCTCCTTTATGCAGCGCTCAAGCTCTTTGGCCGCTTCCTCCGGCGCTCTCATCGGCAGCGCTGCCCATCCGTATACGCGGCCCTTATATTTCTGTGTTATCTCATAAAGCTTATTATTCGCCGTCTGTGCCAGCTCCACGGCGATCTCCGGCGCGGCCGCTTCAATTCCGGCCTGGTGGCTCATAACGCAGGCATCTATCCCGGCCTCCTCCATAAGTCTCAGCCGCTCCTCGATATTATCGAGGCTGAGCACACGCTGGAGCGGATCTACCTTCTTTCCTCCAACATCTTCCGAAGTATCGGAATAGCCCTTGATGGTCTCCCCCTTAAGCGCATATGCCTCGTCTACTGCGTAATGAGTTTCCAGATCGATTATTCTCACTTATGCATCCTCCTGTCTTTTATATGTATACCAAGTAATTTTATCAATAAAAAATAATTTGGTCAATGCTTTGTTCCGTTCCTTTTTAACAGCGCCAACGTGATGCATACTAAACACGAAATATAAAAAGTGCTTGCTTTTTGGTTTTTCGGGTGTTAAAATCAAAATTGAATTTTATTTTCAAGTTCATTTTTCAAGGTGATCGATATGGGAACTTACAACACAAAGCAGCGAAAGCTGATACTTGAGAATATGCGCAGCAGCGCGGGCAAGACCCGGACGATCGATGAAATACACCGGGATCTCATGGATGCCGGCTGCTCTGTCGGCGAAACGACTATCTATCGCACACTGGCTCTTCTGATAAATGAAGGCATTGTTGAAAAACTCAGCTATTCCGGGCGCGAAAGCGCCGCATACCGCTATATAAGCGATGTATCGGAGCTCAACGACACGCTGATACTCAAATGTCTTTCATGCGGCGGCGTTACCCGCACGCGATGCGATTTTGCCGGAACACTCAGCGAGCATCTCCGCGAGGATCATTGTTTTAAGCTTGACAAGACAAGGACTATTATCTATGGCATTTGCGGCGCTTGCAGCGCCACGGAGGAAAACTTTTGAAAAAACTGAAACTGATCATTTTTCTGTTGGTTCTGACTGCATTATTCATGCTTTGCGGCTGTTCATCCAGAGTATCCGGAGATACGGACGGCGACGGTCCAAAGGTCATCACGACCATATTCCCCCCCTTCGATTTTGTACGCGAGATCGCCGGTTCCGAATTAAGCGTCAGTATGCTTCTTCCCCCCGGCGCAGAAAGCCACAGCTTTGAGCCCACTCCTCAGGACATAATCGCTATCGGCAAATGTGATCTTTTCATCTATGCGGGCGGAGAAAGCGACACATGGGTCAAGGACATGCTTGATTCTCTGGGAGAGTCAGCCCCCGAGACGCTCACGCTTATGGAATGTGTTGACCCGGTAGTTGAAGAGCATGTTGAGGGCATGGAGACCACCGGAGATGAAGAAGAGCCGGAATTTGACGAACACGTCTGGGCCTCGCCCAAAAACGCAATGCTGATATGCGACAGAATAACCGAGAAGCTTATCGCCATCGATCCCGACAACGCAAAAGTCTACTCAGACGGAAACAGCACTTATCAGGCAGAGCTTGCAAAGCTTGATTCCTTATTTGAAGAAACAGTATCCACTGCAAAACGGAACACCATCGTCGTGGGCGACCGCTTCCCCTTCAGATATCTGACGGACGCATACGGTATAGAGTATTACGCAGCTTTTCCCGGATGCAGCACCGAAAGTGAGCCCTCTGCCGCTACAATAGCTTTCCTTATCGACAAAATCGAAGAGGATGATCTGCCCGCGGTGTTTTATATCGAGTTTTCAAATCACAGGGTTGCCGACATAATTGCCGAATCGACCGGCGCGGAGCCTTTGCTGATGCACTCCTGCCACAGCGTTTCACAGAGTGATCTTGACAGCGGCGTCAGTTATATATCCCTTATGACAAACAATGCAGCAAATCTTGGAAAGGCGCTGAACTGATATGCCCCTTATAAAATGTAATAATCTGGCGCTTGCGTATGACGGTGTAGTTGTCGCGTCAGACATCAACTTCAGTATTGAAGATTCGGATTATCTATGCATCGTCGGAGAAAACGGTTCCGGCAAATCGACCCTGATAAAGGGCATTCTCGGCCTTATCCAGCCTGTATCCGGATCGATAGAATTTGCCCCCGGTCTCAAGCGGACGGAGATCGGATACCTGCCGCAGCAAACCGATCTCCAAAAGGATTTTCCCGCCTCAGTATATGAGGTCGTTCTTTCCGGGTGTCTGAATACCAGAGGTTTCCGACCCTTTTATTCACGCGCCGACAAGAAGAAAGCAATGGATAATATTGAGCTCATGGCTATTTCGGACCTCGTTAAATGTTGCTTTCGCGACCTCTCCGGCGGGCAGCGCCAGCGGGTGCTGCTTGCGCGCGCCATGTGTGCCGCAAAGAAACTCCTGCTGCTCGACGAGCCCGTCGCCGGTCTCGATCCCGTGGTTGCAAAAGATATGTACGAAATAATCTCGATGCTTAACCGGGAAAAGGGCGTTGCGATCATAATGGTAACACACGATATTGAATCCTCTGTCAGATATGCATCGCATATTCTCCATCTGCACAAGACCCCTCAGTTCTTTGGCACCGCCGAAGAATATTTGAAAAGTGATATCGGAAAACGCTTTTCCGGAGGTGTGCAAAATGCTTGATGTGCTTCTCTCAATGTTCACATATCCGTTTATGATACGGGCTTTGATCGCTGGCGCACTGATCTCGCTCTGCGCCTCCCTTTTGGGCGTTTCGCTGGTGCTGAAACGTTACTCCATGATCGGAGACGGGCTGTCCCATGTGGGTTTCGGCGCGCTGGCAGTCGCCATGGCGCTTGGTGTTGCTCCGCTCGCGATAGCCATACCCGTTGTCGTTATTGCTGCGTTTCTGCTCCTTCGCATCAGCGAAAACAGCAAGATAAGGGGAGATTCTGCCATTGCACTCATTTCGACCGGCGCACTGGCCATCGGCGTTCTTGTTGTGTCCGTAACTACCGGTATGACGGCCGACGTCTCCAACTACATGTTCGGCAGCATCCTTTCAATGAGCCGCAGCGACGTCTGGCTGAGTGTTATCCTGTCTGTTATCGTCCTGTTTCTTTTCATTTTCAATTATAACAAGATATTCGCCGTCACCTTTGACGAGACCTTTGCCAGGGCAACCGGTGTGAAAACAGACGTTTTCAATATGATAATCGCCTTTCTGACAGCAATAACCATCGTTCTCGGAATGCGCATGATGGGCGCTCTGCTTATCTCGAGCCTCGTTATCTTTCCGGCTTTGACGTCCATGCGCATCTTCAAAAGGTTTAAAAGCGTTATCATCAGTTCGGCGATCGTTTCCGTAGTCTGCTTCGCCATCGGCATCTCGCTCTCGTTTCTTTGCAGCGTCCCGGCGGGTGCAAGCATTGTAATAGTTAATATTTTCGCTTTCCTGGTCTTCTCGCTCGCAGCATGGATCAGGGCACGCGGATGAACAAATGAATACAGGAGGTTTTTATATGAACGACGTTATAAAATGTCTGCTCGGCAGGCGCAGTATAAGGGCATACACCGATGAAGTAATCCCCGAGGATATTCTTGATGAGATCCTTCAGGCCGGAATATATGCCCCCAGCGGCGGAAACCAGCAGTCTGCAACCGTCATCGTCACACAGAACCGCGAGCTTATAAGAAAGCTCGAGATCATGAACGCAAAATACATTCCCAGCAAGAAAACGGACATACGCCCATATTACAACGCATCGACGCTTGTCACCATAATCGCGCGAAGCGACAGCGGCGCCCCTGCCGAGGATGGTGC
>CAKSXP010000111.1 GCA_934515035.1 uncultured Oscillospiraceae bacterium | reverse complement strand
CCATCTCCGACACGACTATCATGTACTCTGCCGGCGCACAGTGCGACCACGTCAAACACGTCTCCACCCAGCGGCCCTATGCCATAACCGTCGCCGCCGTCAGCTTCGTCGGCTACATTATCGCGGGCTTTGCCCAGAACGTGCTTATAACGCTTGCAGCTTCCTTCGTTCTGATGGTAGCAGTGCTCTTCGTTATCAAGCGCGTCACCGCCGGCAAGACCTCCGCCTGAGGGCCTCCGGGACTCGCACGGCATAAAAAACCTGAACCGTCCAAAACGGTTCAGGTTTTTTTTATGCCCTTTTGTCAGCCCGTCTTGCGGGCCTTTATGACCTTCATGCGCACAAATTCCTCGCGCTCCTTCTCCTCCAGCTCTTCGGTGATGCGGGCTATGTCCGCATCAAGGCCGGGGATGACGATGTTTTTCAGCGCGTTTGCACGCTTACGGGTCTTTTTGATGAAATACGCCAGGCGGTATATCGAGTTTTCCGTCTCCGCCAGCTCCAGCGACAGACGCTTGACCCGGTTGAACTCGGCATATGCGTTGTCGAGCGCCGGGCTCGTATCCGTAAAGCCGTATGGCATCCTGCCGCTCTCGTGCTCCGATGACAGGATGGGAAGCTCAACGCCCATAACGGAGCGGAAAACGGTGCTTATGCTGTTGTCGACCTCTATCGCCTCGGCGATCTGATCGACGCCGCCAAGCGAGATATTGGCCAGGCGCATCGAATAATACGCCTTCTCAAAAGCTTCGTCGATGCGCTTTTGTATATCCTCCGCCTGATCGATCAGCGCCATGAGCTCGCGCACAAGGATATTGCGTTTTCTGTCCATGAGCTCGAAGCCGTTCTCCGCCAGCTCGCGCGAGCGCTTCGCAGTCATCAGGTTTCCTTTTGTAGGCGCCATTGAGGACATGTCAGTCCACCTCCCACGATCCGGTCTGCGCTTTTACTCTCCGGTATAGTATTTATCCAGCAGCTTATCCGAAACACGGCTCAGCTCCGTTCTGGGCAGGAGCGACAGCAGCTTCCAGCCAAGATCCAGCGTCTCGGACAGTGTCCTGTCCTCGCGCATACCCTGAACGATGAACTCGTTTTCGAACCGGCGTCCGAACTCCATATACTTGTGGTCGATCTCGCCGAGCTCATCCTCGCCGATAACGGAGGCAAGCGAGCGCGCCTCCTGCACGCGCGAGTAGGCCGCGAACAGCTGGTTCGACAGGTCGGAGTGATCCTCTCTCGTGAAGCCCTCGCCAACGCCGTCCTTCATCAGACGCGACAGGCTGGGCAGTATCGAAACAGGCGGGTATATTCCCTTCTGTTCCAGCTCCCGGGACAGAACGATCTGCCCCTCGGTGATATAGCCTGTGAGGTCGGGTATCGGATGGGATATATCGTCGTTAGGCATCGTGAGTATCGGTACCTGAGTTACGCTGCCATTTTTGCCGCGTATCATGCCCGCACGTTCATAGAGCGAGGCAAGATCGGAATACATATAGCTCGGAAATCCCTTGCGGGACGGGATCTCGCCCTTGGAGGACGAAAACTCTCGCAGAGCCTCGCAATAGGATGTCATATCCGTCATGATGACAAGCACATGGTAGCCGTGTGTAAAGGCCATGTATTCCGCCGCCGTCAGTGCGCAGCGCGGCGCAAGGATCCTCTCGATTATCGGATCTGAGGCCATGTTCAGGTACATGACGACGCGTCCCAGGGCGCCGGACTGTTCAAAATCCTTTTTGAAAAACTCCGCCGTGTCGTTCTTGACGCCCATCGCGCAGAAAACGATCGCAAACTCCTCCGTCGAATCGCCGATGCGCGCCTGGCGCACGATCTGGGCGGCAAGCTCGTTATGGCTCATACCGGCGCCGGAGAATATAGGCAGCTTCTGGCCGCGTATCAGCGTTGCCGTTGCGTCGATCGAGCTTATGCCCGTCAGGATACAGCTTCTCGGATACTGCCTTGACACCGGGTTTATCGCCGAGCCGTTTATATCGCGGCGCTCGTCGGGGAATATCTCCTTTAGTCCGTCGAGGGGCTTGCCGGCTCCGTCAAAAATACGGCCGAGTATCTCCTTTGACATCGGAAGCGTTACGGGGCTGCCGGTAAAACGGGTGTTGACATGCTCCATATCGATCCCGTCCGTGCCTTCAAACACCTGAAGCACGGCCTTTTCTCCCTCAATCGCGATTATTCTGCCATAGCGGCGTTCGCCGTTGTCGAGCGTGAATTCCGCAAGCTCGTCATAGGTCACGCCTCTCACACCCTCGAGCGCGACAAGAGATCCCTGCATCTCGGAAAGACCGGTATATTCAATTCTCATCTCTCCGTCACCTCGTCTCGTTCTTTTGCAGGATATCCGCGATGACCTCGTCTATCCTGTCCGAAAACTTCTGCGCCGGAACGCCCTCTCCGATGTCGAACTTCATTCTCGACATCTCGCCGAATATCCCGGACGCTGTCAGCTGGCTGATGGGGATGCGCCTGTCGCAGAGCTTTCTCCCTTCGTCATACAGCTTGAGGATAAGGCTCATCATCGCCATCTGATTCTCCGGGGTCATGAAGGTGTCCGCCTTGTGGAAGGCGTTCTGCTGAAGATATCCCTCGCGTATCACTTTCGCGACCTCGATTATAAGCTTCTGATCGTCGGGAAGAACGTCCGAACCGATCAGCTTTACTATCTCCTGAAGCGAAGACTCTTCCTGCAAAAGGTTCATCATCCGGCGGCGCTTCTCCGTGAAGCCGGCCCCGAAGTTCTGTTCGTACCAGTCGGAAAGGTCCGTAAAATACTCCGAATATGAATTCGTCCAGTTGATGGACGGAAAATGTCTTGCATAGGCAAGACTGCGGTCAAGCGCCCAGAAGCAGCGGATAAAGCGCTTGGTGTTCTGCGTGACAGGTTCGGAGAAGTCGCCGCCCTGCGGCGATACCGCCCCGATGACCGTAACACTGCCCTCGCCGCCGCCAAGGGTCTTCATATATCCCGCACGCTCATAGAAGCTGGCAAGGCGGCTCGGCAGGTACGCCGGGAAGCTCTCCTCCGCGGGCATCTCCTCAAGACGGCCGGATATCTCGCGCAGGGCCTCCGCCCAGCGGGAGGTGGAATCCGCCATCAGCGCAACATGATAGCCCATATCGCGGTAATATTCAGCTATCGTCATGCCCGTATAGATCGACGCTTCGCGCGCCGCGACAGGCATATTGGATGTATTTGCGATCAGTATCGTCCGTTCCATCAGCGGCCGGCCGCTTTTTGGGTCGGTCAGTTCGGAGAACTCGTCGAGCACCTGCGTCATCTCGTTGCCGCGCTCGCCGCAGCCGAGATAGACGATTATATCCGCATCCGACCACTTGGCCAGCTGATGCTGGACCATTGTCTTTCCCGCGCCGAATGGGCCCGGGATCGCTGCACAGCCGCCCTTGCCGATGGGAAAGAGCGTGTCTATAACGCGCTGGCCCGTAACCAGCGGGCGGGTTATCGAAAGGCGCTGCGCCGCCGGGCGCACCTTTCTTATCGGCCAGAGCTGTGCAAGGGAGAGCGGCGTTCTGTCTCCTCGGCTGTTTTCGACCTCGGCTATGACATCCGTCACTCTGTACTTTCCGCTCGGCTTTACGTTCACGGCTCTGCCGTGTACATTGGGCGGCACCATGCTGCGGTGTTCTATGACCTGAGTCTCCGGCGTCACGGCAAAGACCTGCCCGGCGGAGAGCCTGTCGCCCTCGCTTATTCTGACATCAACGTCCCATAGCTTTTCCTCGTCCAGCGCGGACAGGCCGATGCCTCTGGTTATGAACGGGCCCGCCTGTGCCTCGATGGCGCGCAGCGGACGCGCTATGCCGTCGTAGATATTGCCAAGCATACCGGGCCCCAGCAGGACGGAAAGAGGCTTTCCCGTCGGTTCCACCGGCTGGCCGAAGCCGAGCCCGGCAGTGTCCTCATATACCTGTACGGTCGTCGTATCGCCGGAGGCGGAAACGACCTCTCCCGGAAGACGCATGTCGCCGACGTACACAACGCTCATCATCGGAAGTCCGCGCCCGCCGCGCACGGTGACGACCGGGCCGTTGACCCCGTATATATAGTAATTTGTTCTGTTGTCCATCGTCCTTACTCCTCCACCTGCATTCCGGTCAGCTCGGAGAAATGACCGACAAGGTCGCTCATCGCGGAATCGAAGCTCAGGTCGATGCGGCGGCCTCTGGCCGGACATGTGAGACGGAGCCCGCCCATGGTGAACGTCCCCTCCCTGAAGGCGAGGCTGACGCCCGACACCTGCGTGAGCAAATAGTCGGAATACTGCATATCCTCACGGCGGAGGTGCACCTCTGCCGCGAAGCCGTAGCCAAGCTGTTCAACGGCCTTTCTCAGAAGCTTTCCCAGATGTTCGGGGTAATCGCTGCTGTGCGTGAAGGCCTCGATCTTCTTCTGCACCTCCGAAAAGACGTTTTTTGCGCAGTCCTCGCGGAATTGCAGAAGCTGCCGCTTGTTTTCCGCCGCGCGCGCGGAAATGCGCGTGCTCTCGCGGGCCCTGATCTCCAGACTGCGGCGCTCGTAATATTCCGAGACCTCGGCGTCCAGCTCGCGCTTTATGACCGCAAGATCCTTGTCGCGGCGCCTTTTCAGATCCGCAAGTATACCCTCGGATTCATGCCGGCTCTCCGCCATTATCGAATCGACAAAGCTTTTCAGCTTTGCATCGTTTATTTCTGTCATCCGTTTTCCCTCCTTCGAGGCTCAGAGCTTAACTCCGATCGTCTCTGTTATCAGGCGCTTTATGGAGTCGTGCGCTCCGCCCTTTGAATCCGGTCCGGGTATGACGGCAATGAGCGGGCGCAGAATATCAACGCGCATTTCGTCGACGAGCTGCCTGTTCATATCCGCCACATTCTCGCTTATGAGCAGAACAGCTACATCCTCCATCAGAAGGGCGTTGTTCAGCGCCTTCTCCGCCGATTCCCGGTCACGAACGATAACGCCCTCGACCCCCGCAAGGCGGAAGCCCGTCAGCGTGTCGGGGTCGTCGCAAATCAGATAGAATTTCATCGTATCAGAGGCTGGAGATTATCATGAACGCGATCAGCAGGCCGTAAAGCGCAACGCCCTCGGCCAGACCGACAAAGATCAGCGCTTTGCCGAATATCCCGTCGTTCTCGCTCAGCGCGCCAAGCGCGGCGGAGGCGGAAGCGGAAACGGCGATACCGCCGCCGATGCCGGAAAGTCCGACGGCCAGAGCGGCGCTGAGATATCCCATGCCGGTCGCAAAGCCGCTGCCGGCCGCGGCGCCCGCTTCGGCCGCGTCAGCCGCCGATGCCGACTGGCTGAGCAGGCAGACAGAGGCTATCGCCAGCATTCCGAAAAAGGCGCAGAAATTGATAATGAGCGGAGTTTTGCTGCGGCTGCCCTTTTTAACGCGGAAATATATGCCGCACAGCGGGGCCGCCACGACAAACAGAATCACAAAAGCATAGATAAATATCATTTCAATACCCTCCAATTAATTTATTGCGGAATCAGGCTTTTTTCGTATAGTCGATTATGCGGGGCGCGAATTTTTCCCCGCCGCTGGTGTAAAATCTTCCGAACATCTCGTAGAACTCGAGCCTCAGGACCTGTATGCAGACAAGCATCCCCTCGATGCCCATTACGACAAGGTTTCCGATAATGACGCCGAAAATGTTCTTGCCGTCGCTCGACAGGAGCATAACGACCATCATCATGCCCGCGTGGCTTATCGCGAAGGCGCCGACACGCAGGAAGGAGATCGTGTTTGAAGCATAGCTGAGTATCGTCTCAAACAGTTCGAAGAAGCCCTCTACAATGAACATTCCAACGCTCGATGGCATCCAGTTTTTGTCTCCGCTTATGAGTTTTGACAGCGGACCCTGCGCAAATATGCAGAACAGCGGCAGGATTATCAGACCGATTATATAGGCGGCGGAGAAAATGTTCCTGCCGAAGGCGAACTTCACAACAACGCCCACCGCCAGGGACAGATACATTACAAAGCCCGCAAGGCCGTTCGGAGAGAACAGCACCTTGCCGTAATCCCGCTGGCGCAGTCCGTTTATCATGTTCAGGACCATGCACGTCAGCAGCAGCACGACGCCCAGCGCCACGGCGATTATCAGTATCTTCATCGTGTTCCCGTTCTCAAGCACCTTATATCCGGGCAGCAGTTCTTCATATCCGAAAACGCTTCCGTAAACAAAGCCGAAAATCGTTGACGCAACGCCGCACAGCGCAAGTA